>JAAFHK010000358.1 GCA_013297565.1 Cytophagales bacterium | reverse complement strand
TACCGAACGCTGGTTAGGTGGTATGCTTACCAATTTTGCCACAATCCGTAAATCTTTGAAAAAACTTGCCACTATTGACAAGATGATGAAAGAAGACGGTTTCAAAAACATGGCGAAAAAAGAACGTTTGATGAAGGCTCGTGAAAAAGCCAAACTCGAAAAAATATTGGGCGGCGTTGCCGACCAAACTCGCCTTCCATCGGCTTTGTTCGTGATTGACGTAAAACGCGAACACATTGCTGTAAAAGAGGCTCAACGTTTGAATATTCCTGTTTTTGGCATTGTGGATACCAACTCTGATCCTGATGCTATTGATTTCCCTATTCCCGCCAATGACGATGCTTACAAATCCATTGCTTTGATTATGTCTGCCATGGGACAAGCTATCGAAGAAGGTTTGATGGAACGCAAAAAAGAACGCGATGACACCAAACTGAAAGATGAAGAAAATAAAAAGCGTTCGGAAGACGAAGGTGATGAAGTAACAGAAGTAAAAGCGGAAGTGGCTGATACTGACGAAGAATAAGAACGAAAAGGGTACGAAAGTACCCTTTTTTATTTAGAAACACCCTAAAAGGCGTTATGCAAATTATTCTACTTCATTGTAGGCATAGGCTTTAGTCTGTGAATGCACAGGCTAAAGCCTATGCTACAATGAATTCACTTTTTATTGAGTATTAATATGCCTTTCCAAATTTTTTTTTCACCAAATCGCCTTTATACGAAACTCGATATTTTAGGAAATTCTGCACCTTCTGATCTGACAGAAACCGAAAAAAGAATTTGGCTTTTCTGCCAAGATTGGTATGGAGGGAGATTCCTTTTTCCTTTTCAAACTTCGGGCTCGACAGGACAACCGCAAAGTATCGAAGTCGGGCGACCGCAATTAGAAAGTAGTGCGAAAGCCACTGCCCAAGCTGTAGGCTTGCAAACAGGCAACAGGGCTTTGGTGGCGCTCAATACAGATTTTACGGCAGGTAAAATGATGTTGGTTCGGGGTATGGTTTTGGGTTTGTCGCTGACCGTAGTGCCGCCTTCGGCAAATCCTTTTTTGAATTTATCAGAAACCAATTTTGATTTTACGGCTTTAGTGCCGCTTCAGTTGCAAACTATTTTGGAAGAAATGCCCGAAAAAATTGCTGTTTTGAACCGAATGAAGGCAATTTTGGTGGGTGGAGCGCCTGTGAGTCGGGCTTTGGAAATGGCATTACAAGTGCTTTCCTGTCCTGTCTATGCTACTTTTGGTATGACCGAAACGGTTTCGCATATTGCTTTGCAAAGGCTTAATGGGGCTGAAAAACAGGATTTTTTTCAAACTTTGCCCAATGTCAAAATTGGAACGGACGAACGAGGTTGTTTGATTATTGAAGCACCAATGGCGGGACGGGAACTTTTGCTTACGAATGATTTGGTAGAATTGATCAGCCATACCAAATTCCGCTGGCTTGGGCGTGTAGATAATGTAATTAATAGTGGCGGAGTGAAAATTCAGTTGGAAAAGATCGAAAAAGCCGTAGAAAAGGCATTTTTTGAGGAAAAATTAAATTTTCGTTTCTTGGTTACGGCATTAGTAGATGCGAAATTAGGACAAAAATTAGTTTTGATTGTAGAAAAAAAAGAAATTACAGAAAATGAAAAAAGCGTTTGGCGAAAAAATTTTGCCCAATACCTTTCGCCTTACGAAATTCCAAAAGAAGTATTTGGTTTGGAAAAATTGGCAGAAACAGCTACAGGAAAAATAGATCGGCGAAAAAATACGGAAATCATTGAAAAATTATAGATTCTGATGTTTTTTAATAGCTATACCTAAAAATAGGGTGTAAATCTTCTGATTTTTGGATTCTGATGTTCAAGTCTTTGATTTGACCGTTACGAAAGTCAAAAACCCAGCCGTGAATATCAAAATCACGCATTTTCCACGCTTTTTGGACTATAGAAGTTTCCGCAAGGTTATAAACCTGATCTTCAACATTCAATTCTACCAATCGGTCAAATCGCAAGTTTTCATCTGAAATTGCCTCCAATTCTTCTCGGTTTTTATAATAAACTTCCTTAATATTTCGTATCCATTTATTGACCAAACCGCGATCCTGCGATTGTAAAGCCGCTTTTACGCCACCGCAGCCGTAATGTCCGCAAACAATGATGTGATTAATTTGCAGAACCTCAACGGCGTATTGCAAAACACTCATCACGTTCAAATCCGTATGCACAACCATATTGGCAATGTTGCGGTGTGTAAAAATGCTACCAGGAGGCGATTGGGTAATTTCCTCGACAGGTACGCGACTGTCCGAACAGCCAATCCATAAAAATTCGGGTTTTTGATCCTTTGCCAAATTGTCAAAATATTGCGGATCGGTGTGTAGTTTTTGTGCCGCCCAATCTTTGTTTCTTGCCAATAGGCTCTCAAATGCCAATAATTCCATGTTTTTAAGAAATTTTTTATTAATTAAAGTTTATGAATAATTTTGTAAAACGCCCTCGTAGGGTGTTTCTAAAATACTGGAAATCAATGTATTGGCACACCCTTTAGTGTGTGCTACAGATTTATTCATAAAACGCTATTTGTTTTACGATGTACCAAGAAAAGGAAAATTTTAGAAAAATGCTAATCTTTGTAAAGAAAGAATATAGAATTGCGTGTTATGGCAAAAAAGAAAAAATTATTGGTGATTCTGGGGGCAACGGCTGTTGGAAAAACGGCTTTTAGCATTGATTTAGCCAAAGGTTTCGAGACGGAAATTGTGTCGGCAGATTCGCGCCAGATTTTCAAAGAAATGAGCATCGGGACGGCAAAACCCAAAGCGGCAGAATTGGCAGAGGTACGGCATCATTTTATTGATTCGCACAGTATTAAGGAAGAATACAGTGTTGGGCGCTACGAAAAAGAGGCTTTAGCGGTTTTGGAAGGCATTTTTTCTACCAAAAATATGGCAGTTTTGGCGGGAGGTTCGAGTTTGTACGTTTCGGCGGTCTGTAGGGGAATCGATGAACTTCCGAATACTGATCCCGAAATTCGCCAGAAATGGGCAGAACGTCTGGAAGCTGAAGGTTTGGAAAGTTTGGTTTTGGCATTAGAAAAGGTTGATTATGAATATTTTAAAGAAGTTGATCAGCGAAATCCGCACAGGGTTTTGCGGGCTTTGGAAGTATGGGAAAGCACAGGCAAACCGTTTTCGAGTTTTCGCCAAAAAAAATGGGCTGAACGTCCATTTGAAATGATCAAAATAGGGCTGGAGCGCGAGCGCAGCGAACTGTACAAAAGAATTGATCAAAGAGTCGATAAAATGATCGAGGCAGGTTTGCTTGCTGAAGCCGAGAATTTATGGGACTACAGAAAGTTAAATGCTTTACAAACAGTGGGTTACAAGGAAATTTTTGATTTTTTGGAAAAAAAACAAACTTGGGAAAAAACCGTTGAATTGATCAAACAAAACAGCCGCCGTTATGCCAAGCGCCAACTTACGTGGTTGCGCTCCGATCCAGAAATTCGGTGGTTTGGAGCAGAAAATTGGGCAGAAATTTATGCTTTTTTGGACAGGAAATAGTAATTTTTATCATTTTTACTTTATTAATTTTCCTTTTTATGATAAACATACCGTTTATTGTGGATAATCCTATAGTAGCTCCTTCGATGCTTTCGGCAGATTTTGGCTATTTGCAACAAGACATTGCGTTTGTGAATCAAAGCGAAGCTGACTGGTTTCATATCGATATTATGGACGGCGTTTTTGTCCCAAATCTTTCTTTTGGTTTGCCTGTTTGCGAGGCGATCAAGCGCCACGCTCAAAAACCGCTTGATGTGCATTTGATGATAGTACAGCCTGAACGTTATTTGGAGGCTTTCCAAAAAGCAGGAGCAGACCTGATCACGGTTCATCTGGAAGCCTGTACGCATCTGCATCGTACCATTCAGCAAATCAAAGATTTGGGTTGTCGGGCGGGCGTTGCCCTGAATCCGCATACCAATGTGGGGCTTTTGGAAGATGTTATTGCCGATTTGGATTTGGTTTGCCTCATGTCCGTAAATCCTGGATTTGGCGGACAAAAATACATTACACAAACGATGGAAAAGGTAAAACGCCTAAAAGAATTGATCCTCGAAAACGATTCGAAAGCCCTCATAGAAATAGACGGAGGTGTAAATGATCAAAACGCCGCCAGCCTTTTCAAATTAGGGGCTGATGTTTTTGTGGCAGGAAATTATGTTTTTCAGCACCCCGACCGCCATCATGCCGTTCATCTTTTAAAAGATTTGAAAAGGTAAGAATAGAAGCCAAAGCCATTGTAGCCAAAAGAACAAAGCTAAGGTACTTTGAAAACTTAGCTTTGTTCTTTATTTGGTATAGATTCAATTAGGACTTACGCATTTTGCTCGTAATTGCTCAAAAATAACATTTTTTTCAAAAAATGTTATTTTTATAAACTCTTGATAATCAAGAACTAACAGTTCTTAAAGAACTGTTAGTTCTAAAAAATGCGTAAGTCCTATCAATAAATCAATGCAATTTGTTAAACGGAAAAAAGGGCTTGTTGAAAGGCAAGAGAAAAAGCGGCAAAAAGACTTATTTTACGGCAAAATGAGA
>JAAFHK010000357.1 GCA_013297565.1 Cytophagales bacterium | reverse complement strand
ATTTTGTCCAAATTTTCTTGTGGTGAGATAGTACGATACATTTCCCAAAGCTCGTCTTTATAATCTACAAATTCAGGAAAACTTATTCCATTCGGATATTTGAGGTAGAGAAAATAGACAATCTTTTGCAGTACAGAAAGTTTTATTTCAATATTTCCAAAATCGGGCAGGAAAATCCGATATTCGGGCGTAACCAACAAACGACTTATTTTGATATTTTGCTGAAAGCCTTGTTTGAAAAGCATTTGTTTGCGAATACCCTCGAAAATCGTGAGGGATTGGCTAATAATAGCCGTATTTACGTTTTCCTTTTGCATTTTTTCTAAACAATCCCCACAAATATCACCTGTGCGAAGTTTTAGGATAACTTGTTTTTTGTTTTCACAAAAATCGTTGATACAGCCTAACGGAAACTCGTGTAAAAATTCATTTGCATTATGAATATCCAATTTCATCAATGATTGAAGAATATTGGCAATAATTTCATACGCAACGGGGAATTTATGATGGCACTTCGTAAAAAGCTCCCACTCAGCCGTATGCACAAAAATATTACGATTATCAAAAGCACTAAACCAATTTAAGGCATTTTTTCGGTGTGTTAAAAGCACAACAAAATCGTCATTCGGAACATTACAAACTTCTCGATAGCCACTACACATAAAAAACAATTCTCTCCAACTTAAAGGATACTCATAATCAGGGTTAAATTTTACCAAATCAGTATTGGAAGGATATTCAAAAGGGTGATGAGGGTATAAATTCCATTTCAAAGGTCGAAAATTATCTTTTGAATACTCAAAATTTAGATCGACAAACTCTAACTCACCACCAAAGGCTTGCAAAAGCTCAACAACTTCTTGAAAATGCTCGATAGGATATTCGGGCGTTCTGGTTAAATGAATTTTCATAAAGCAAGTTTTTTTATTGATAGCGGCAAATTTAGAAATTTTTACTGTTTTATCACACCGAAAGGCAAAAGGGTAGGGCTACTCACACAAAATAATCATCATCAAACAATTTCCCTTTGTCCAATTCATCGGGATCGATTCGGCTCGAAATACCCATTTCGTTTTCTGCTTCTTGTATGGCTTTTCGGATAGCTTTAGGAATCAAAATATCAATCAGACGGCGTAGGGAAGGGTGATCGGTTAATAAATCTTGGATCGCCTCTCTCGCATTTTGTATGCTTTTTACCCACGAACTACTCCGCAATTCGGGTTGTGAATACCATTTGATCACGTGCTTAATCAGCACTATCAAATAACTAAACAAGGAACGTTCGTATTTATTCGCCGCCATTTTCTGTGTTTTCTTGCATAACTATTATTGCACCATACTCTACCTCAAAAACCTGTTCCCAAGTAAGCGTGTCGGTTCGGATTTGCCACTCGATTTCCGCCATTTTTTTGGCTTTCTGAAAGGCAATTATCCATTCATGTTCCAAAAACGCTTGATTTACCGCAGGTTGCGTAACCATATAATAGGCAATCCGATCTCGATGCTCATGAATTTTTTCGATCCATTCGAACTCGTGCATTTTTTCAGGAAACTCAAGACACAGCAATACGTTTTCCATCAAAACCCGCAAATGTTTTTTGGCGGCTCGTTTCTGGTCGCTTTGCATGGTTGCTTTGAGTGCCAAAAGCGAGTCGAGAGCAAGATCGACCTCGCCTATTTGCAAGTGTTCGATAGCCTGCGCAAGCACCTCGAAGTCCTCGCCTCCCGCAAATTCCTGATGCTGTGCCAAATAATCAAGTAATTTTGTTGCCATGGTTTTAAAAATTGTTAATCCACAAAAATACAAATCGAAAATCTATTTTTCTGAAACTATCCCTTAAATTTTCATCTTTTCCCACTCCCACACCTACAGGCGAAATTTACTCTACATTTATACCTTAGGACTTACGCATTTTTTTACAAAATCCTGAAATAAAGCATAGTCTTGACGATAAATTTGCTTCAGACCTAGGGTCAGGCTTTAATTGCGTAAGTCCTAATCAGGTTAAATACTTTTTTTTACAAAATTTTCATGGTTTTTATTCGTAATGAGTCCGATTGTGCAAAATTGGCATATTATATGATTGTTAAAGCAATTAACTTAACAAAAGAATTAATAACCTGAAAATCAGAATTTTACCATGAAATTTATCATAAAACTGTGCAAAACTTGGTGTTTGGTTTGGTTTGTGGCAAACTTTGCTCATGCCCAATCCGAAGCCAATATTTGGTATTTTGGCAAAAAAGCGGGCGTAGATTTTAGTAGAGGCGCACCCATTGTGATTAGTGATGGGATTTTGAGTACCAACGAAGGTTGTGCTACGATTTGCGACCAGAAAGGGAAATTGCTGTTTTATACGGACGGCATTACGGTCTGGAATGGCAAACACGATCCCATGACCAACGGACAAGACCTTAAAGGCGATCCTTCCTCTACCCAGTCGGGCGTGGTGATCCCTAAACCCGAAAGCAACACGCTTTTTTATCTTTTTACGACCGACAAAGAAGCAGGCAAAGAGGGTTTGAAATATTCGGTTATCGACATGAGCCTCCTCAATGGTATGGGCAATGTTACCGAAAAAAATGTTACGCTAAAAGCACCCGTTACCGAAAAATTGACTGCCGTTCGCCACCGAAACGGAAAAGATTATTGGGTAATTATTCATGGTTTTAATGACAATGTTTTTTATTCGTATTTGGTTACGAAAGCAGGCGTAAATAAAATGCCCATTACAAGTGCCGTCGGTTCGGTGCATAGGGGGAGCAAGGGCTACATGAAAGCCTCCCCCGATGGGAGCAATTTGGCATTGGCTATCGAGGAGCAAAACCTTTTCGAGGTTACGGATTTTGATAACCAAACAGGTAAAGTGAGTTCGCCTATCACGCTGGACTTGCCCGAACCGCAATCGTACCCTTACGGAATCGAATTTTCGCCCGATTGTTCTTTGCTCTATGGCGGGGCAGGCGGAAAAGGCAAAATTTATCAATATAATTTGCAGGCGGGATCGGAACAAAAAATCATAGAATCGGGGCAGGTGATAGGTCTTACGTCCGTTGATCCCGAAACCTACGAAGGTTGGGTTGGGGCTTTGCAGGTGGCGCCTGATGGTAAAATTTATACTACTCTTTTCGAGAAAAACTATTTGGCGGTGATCAACAAACCGAACGAAGCGGGCAAAAACTGCGATTTTCAACCCAAAGGTTTTTCATTGGGCATGGCAGTTGGGCAGTTGGGGATTCCTACTTTTTTGCAAAGTTATTTTGCCCAAAAATTCTTTACTACCGAAGTCAATTATTTTGAAAGCGATCCCGAACTGAACAAAACCTATATTTTCAAAAAAGTTTTGTACGAAACAGGGAAATCGAACCTAAAACCCGAATCCTCGCCCGAATTGGATAAAATTACGAAAATACTGATCGATAATCCAAATTATAAAATTGCCATTATGGGCAATACGGATAATATTGGCAACAAATCGGTTAATATTAACCTTTCGAACGAGCGCGCCAATTCGGTCAAAAAATATCTGATGGGCAAAGGGATTCCCGAAGCTCGCATTGCTTGCAAGGGTTTTGGCAGTAGCCGCCCTATAGCCACGAACGAAACGCCCGAAGGCAAGCAGAAAAACAGACGTGTGGAATTTATTTTGGGAAATTAGGATTTGAGTATAACTTTTTGATAATCAAGAACTAACAGTTCTCAAAGAACTGTTAGTTCTGTTTTTGAAATTCTATTTCAGAAGTCGTGTTTCCAAAATATGCCTAAAATGGCGTAAAATAGCAATAATTTGGAGTAAATCTTCTTTGTCCATACTGTCATAATTCTTGGATAGGCAGTATTTTGTTTCTTCCATGGTTACAAACCGCCAAGTTTCACCTACTACTTCACACCCATACAAGGGTTTTCCGTCTGCATTTTTTTCTTGGGCAATCAAAAATGCCTCTAAAAGTTGCGCCATAGAATCGCCTGTAGGCTTTTTATTAGGTTTGTATTCTTGGAAATGAAAATAGGGTTTTTGCATATAGTCTTTCAACCCACTTCCCATGACAAAATCGGCTTTTACGGAAAGTTTGTAATTTTTGACCGTAGCCGATAAAGGTTTGTCAAACATAGAAACAAAAGTAGTATCTTCTGTTACTTTGCCCAAGTTAAGGATATAACTGATAAATTTCATTTTCAGGTCTTCCTCGCCCCACGTTTTGATGTGTAAAAGCCCTTTTTGGTAGGTTTCATTAAAAATGTATTCTTCGCCTACCGAAAACGTAGGCGGCTCAACTTTTAACCATTCTTGCATTAATGGCGTGTAATAGGTTTCGATAGCTTGCAAGCCAAAAGTAAGCGCAAGTTCGCCCTCTTTCCATTCTTTTTTCTTTGCCATATTTTTCTGTTTTTTATAAACAAAGATACGATTTTTATTTTACTTCATGCTCAATTCCCAAATACCGATCTATCAAATAATGAATCAGGTGCAAGGCAGGAATCAGGGCAAAAGTTACCGCCATTTTGTAAGTATATTGCACCAGACCGACCGCCAACACTTGGTTTGCCGACCAGTTTCCCAAAAAATAGAACGCCAAGAACAAAATCAAAAAGCTA
>JAAFHK010000356.1 GCA_013297565.1 Cytophagales bacterium | reverse complement strand
GCGGCTATTATGACTGATACGGGCGGGTTTAAACACGCCAATACCTCCTCAAAAATTCACCGCATTGTGGCAGATTTGATAGATGTTGGGGTGGAAGCCAATCGAATTAATCGGCTTGTGTATGACAATAATACGGTCGAACGCATGAAACTATTGGGGTATTGTCTTAAGGATAAACTGGTCATTTTGCCCCAATATCGCACGGCTTATTTTGCTTTGGAAGCCGCCGAACTCAAAAGTTTTGAATACCAAACAGGTGATTCGGAAGGCATTGTAAATTATGCTTTGGCTATTAAAGGTATTCGATTGGCAGTTTTTATGATGGAACGTGAGAAAGAAGTCAAACTTTCTTTTAGATCGGTGGGTGCTTTTCCTGCAAATGAAATAGCCAATAAATACTTTGGCGGCGGCGGTCATCATAATGCCGCTGGCGGGAGTGTACAACTGTCCGTACCTGCTACTATAGAACTTTTGCTCAAGGTTTTACCTGAATATCAAGGCAAACTACTTGACAATAGTTTATATGAATAAAAAAAATCCTTTAAGTGTTTTAAAATCAATTAAATAACTATATTTGCATAAAGTTTTACTATAACCCTGAAAATCCATGCGATACAATACTGTAAAAAATATAATTACCGATCAAAGTTCCCTTACCAAAATTATTATTGGTGTTTTGGTAGTTGTGGCTGGCGTAGCAGTGTATCTTTTTGCTCGTAACGATTCGCAAGCTGCCGAACAAGAACTTCTGATGCGAAATTTGGAACGTCAGAATGTGGAATATCAACAAAAACTTTCCCAAAACGATAATACGGTTGCAGATTTACAAGCCATGATTAAAGGTTTGGAAGAAAAATTGAATAAAAAAGAAGCGCAGTTAGAAAGCACAGGAGCCAAGGTCGATGCCAAAGAAAATAGCATTGAAGACCTGAATAGTCAGATTCGGGAATTAAAAAATGATAAAAAACAACTTCACGATATTATTGACAGTAGGGGTAAGGAAATCGAACAAATTACCGAACGCAATAAAGAGCAGAATACCCTGTTGAAAACTACCCAAGACCAACTTGCCGCTACCCAAGAACAGCTAAAAGTGGCGCAAACGGATATGAAAAATATGCAAACCGACACGAAAAATTTGACGGAAAAAAACAACACTTTGCAAGCAGAACTCAAAGATACACAAGCAAAATTTAATCAGTTATTGGCAGAGTTAAGTCAGGCAAAAACGGATTTGAACCAATCAAAAATAGATTTGAGTGATGCCAAAACGGAACTTAAAATAGTTCGTGAATTGCAACCTTTGGCAGAGCAAACGGCGATCAATAAGGCTAAAGCCGAAATGGGAATCGAGGGTGAAACGAATGTTGATGTGATTAAAATTATTGCTATTTTGTCCGTAATCGTCATGTTTGTCATGTTTGTGGTTTATTTGATGCAGCGCTCACCTTTATAACCCCAGTATATTTCGTATGAATTTAGCCGATCTCCGCAGAGAATACAGCCTCCGAGAACTTGATGAAGCACAGGTTCATGCTGATCCACTTGTCCAATTCAAAATTTGGTTTCAAGAAATCCAAGAAACTGATCCTGAAACCGAAGCAACTGCCATGACCTTGGGTACAGCCTCCGCTGAAGGAAAACCTGCCCTTCGAACTGTTCTGCTCAAAGAAGTAGATCTCGGTTTTGTTTTTTTTACCAATTACAAGAGTCGAAAAGGGCAAAATTTGGAAGAAAATCCTTTTGCTTCTCTGTTGTTTTTTTGGGACAAACTCGAACGCCAGATTCATGTGGAAGGTAAAGTAGAAAAAATAAGTAATTCGGAATCAGACACTTATTTTCATACTCGCCCGTTAGGAAGCCGTCTGGGAGCTTGGGCTTCTCCGCAAAGTCAGGTCATTCCCAATCGAGAATTTTTGGAAACCAAATTAAAAGAAATTCAAATAAAATATGCCGATCAGAATCCACCACGACCTGAACATTGGGGCGGGTATCGCTTATTAGCCGATCAAATTGAGTTTTGGCAAGGCAGACCGAGCCGCTTACATGACCGTATTCGCTATCGTTTGGAAAACGGCGTTTGGAAGATAGAACGTTTAGCTCCTTAATTGAAAAAAGAGGATTATAGTCAAAAAGTACCCGCAATCCTACGAATACTTATCAAATTCTTTAAAACAAAATAGACAAACAATACCACGTTGCCAAACAAACTGTTCATAAATTAAAGTTAAAGTATCTTCAATAATTTGTGCTTGTTCTTCGGGAAGAGATAAGATAGAATCAAGATCATTTCTATTAACTCCTAAATTATCAATAAAACTAAAATCGATTTGCTCATAACAATCTCTACAAAGTTTTCCACCAAATATTGGTAAATCAAAAGTTTCAATATACTTTTTGCTTCGAATAGCGAAATTAATATGTTTACAGGTTTCATAGAACCCTACGCCTAAACCATGTATCTTACAATCAATAGCGCCCATCTTAAAATTAATAAAAAACATCGTTCGATCTTTTTACTTTAAAAGTGAGTTTTTAGTTTTACTGATTCTACAACTTTCCCTCTACAAAATACATATCTACATCGCCTTTGTTTTTGGCATATACTTTTCCGCGATAGGTACAAACATAGCGATTTTTGACAATTTCGTAGGTAAATTCCGAAATATTGATTTTGTTCGGTTCGCCACTTGATTCCATTCGACTCGCCAAATTGACCGCATCACCCCAAATATCATAAGCAAATTTGCTCGTTCCGACTACGCCCGCCACGACCGTTCCTGTATTGATCCCTAAGCGTAATTCAAAATATTGCTCACCTTGCGACTCCCTTTCGGCTTTTCGGCGGCGCATAAACTCCTGAATTTCGAGGGCGGCATCTATAGCATCAAAAGGGTTGGTTTCGTTGGCTTTTGGGACACCACCTGCACACATATACGCATCGCCAATGGTTTTGATTTTTTCCATATTGTACTGGGCAATGATTCGGTCAAACTCTCCAAAGCAAGTATCCAATTCTTTAATAATTTCTTCGGGTGTCATTTTTTCGGCAATTTGTGTAAAGCCCTTGAAATCAGTAAAAAGCACCGTAACCTGTCCATAATGTCGAGGCGTGGCGTAACCTTTTGTTTTGAGTTCTTCAGCGGTTTCTTTTGGCAGAATATTAAGAAGCAAGGCTTCTGATTTGTTTTTTTCTTGTTCGATGAGTTTGTTATCCCGTCGCAGACGATTGAACAAAAACAATGCACCAAGAGCCAAAATAGCCATCACAATCGCCAAAACGGTATAAAGCGTGGTTTTTAATTGATTTTTTTCTAAAGTTTTTTGTTGGTTTTGCAGTTCAAGGTTTTGGTTTCGTATTTCCAATTCTTGGCGTTTTAGCGAATCCTGTACCCATTTTATCTCGATTTCTTTTTCTTTTATAATGTCCATGTGCATTTCCTTGTCGCCAAGTAAGCCCGCAATTTCATCTTGTTTTTGGTGCAACTCCTGTTGTGTCTGCCCTATTTTCTGCTTGATTCCCGTCAAAGAAGTATAAAGACTTTTGTAGAGGCGCGCCTGATCTTGGTAGGTTTTGAGGGCATGGGCAAATTCTTCAGTTTTGGTTTTATTGCCTGCCTGACGGGCCGATTCTAAATTTTTGGTGTAAAATTGTATTTTTTTATCACACAACATTCCCAAATATTTACTGGCTTCGATAGAAATTTCGGTTAGGTGAAATTCGTTACCAAGTTTTACAGCATTTTCGAGTTCTTCGAAAGCCTTGTCAAGATTGCCCAAATTAAAATACGCTTCGCCCAAAGCCATTTGTGCGGGTGCATAGCCTTTTTTGTCTTTGAGTTCATAGCGAAATATTTTTTTGGCTTCCAGTTGCAAATTGATAGCATTGTTCCAACGTCTGGAGGCGGCTTCGATAAGTCCCAGATTGTACTTGGTTTGTGCCAAAACCCTTTTATTTCCCGATTGAGAGGCATTTCTTTGGGCTTCGATCAGGTATTGGTAGCTTTGTGTATAATCATTTTCGGCTAAATACGCCTCACCCAAAAGCAAAGCGGCTTGGCTAATTTGGCTTTTATTTTTACTGTCTATGGCTTTGTTATAAAAACTTTTGACTTGTTGAATGTTTGCGTTTTGCGCCCAAAGCATAGTAGGAATTGTGAAAACAAGAAGCAAGAGGCAAAAAAGATATTTTGAGTTCATTGTGGCGTATTTATTTTGAAAGCAGTTTTGATTTTTCAGAGATCAAATATACAGCCATTTAAGGTAGATTACCAAATAATTTGCTACACTATTTATCTGATTTTTTTTGCAAAAACGAAAAAAATATCTACTTTTATTACACGAGCCAGATAAGCTATTTTTTTAAGATTTAAAAAAGTTTTATTTGTACTAATTAAATTTTTGTTTGACTATACTTCTATAAAATTCATTTTTTAGTTTTTAAATTTTTAAAAAAACAGGTTCAAAAAATCAAACTTATTTCTTTTTTTTTGCGTTAAAAACAAAAACAGGCTCAAAAAAAAGAACACGATACAAAAAACTAATACATTCTAAAAAAAGGTAGTTCTCAAAGCATAAAACAGAGATAAAGTGTTACTGTATCCTTGTT
>JAAFHK010000354.1 GCA_013297565.1 Cytophagales bacterium | reverse complement strand
TACCCATCTGATCGCCCCCAATGCTCAAAATAGCCAAACTGATCAGAGGCGGATCGCCTTCTTCTCTTTTGCGAGCAATGTATGAGCTACTTCCCGAAGTTTGGGCTTTCGATTCGGCTTTGCCTGAAATTTTATACCCTGTTTTGCCTTTCTGAACTTCAGCATTGATGCTCATACTTTCAGGATCAAAGGCAATTTCTTCCAAAGCCACCTCACCCGATGCCTCCATACTTTCGATATAAACCTTTCTTGCCAAAATTTTCCCTCCAGCCATAGTAGGTTTGACCATAATCATGGAGATAGTTCCATCGAGTTTGACCTCAAAAGTTTCTGCCAATCTGCCTTGAGGTTTTAAGGCTTGCATTTTTTCAATATCAAATTCGACTCTTTTGAACGGAAACAAATAGTTACTCTCTTTCTTTTCCGCTTCGGCAGGCGTTACCAACTGTTCGGGAATCAATAAATTACCGTCAAGAATTGCACGCCGACCGCTTTCATCTACCTTGATGTTTTCGATCTGTACCGCAAAACCGTACAATTCTTTGATATTTTGTTGCAAAGGATTTTCCTTGAGTTTCGCCTCGAAAGCAAACTCAAATTGGGTTTTCATGCGGTCTTGTTTGTTCTCTATCTCGATCACTTTGCGATCAAAATCGGGAGCAAGCGTAACCACTATTTCGTATTTGTCCCGCACTTCCAAACCCTCAAAGGTAAATTTGCCTTCCTGATCGCTAATCCCGACTCGGTTTGTGCCTTTGATCGAAATTTTGGCTTTTGCCAATTTTGCTCCATTTTCTTTCAAAATTTGGGCAAGGATCCGCGCCGAAGTTTTGCGCAAAGTCAAGCTAATTTCGTGAGAAGCATTAAAAAATTCGTCATTTGGCGACAGATTGGCAATAGATCGAGGCAAACTTAGGCTTACAATCCGCGACAGACCGTTGGACGTTTTGGCAAAAAATTGCAGTTTTTTCCCCGCAAAACCTTCGGGCAATTCGACCATCAGGCTTTTGTTTTCCCTTTGTCCCTTCGGCAATACCCATTCTTTCAGGATTTTGCCCATTCTTTCGGGATTCCCCTCTTCCAAAGCCACCTGAACCGTAAGCTCTTCGGGATAGTCAAAACTGCCCTCCCGATCCGCCACGTGAATAACGATCGGTTTGGTGAAAGAAACTACGCCCAATTTTAGCGCAAAAGTAGCGCTTGCGGGAAGGGTGAAATTTTGGGTATATTTTACGCCTTTGTACTCATAGCTTGCCGTTTTGCTTCGAGTATTTGCCAAATTTTCGAGTTTGAAACCGCCATTTTTGTCCGTTAATCCTGTTTTTCCTTCAATTTCTATTTTTACGCCCTCTATTTTTTTCCCAAACTGATCCACCACAAAGCCCTCGACCGTATTGTTGGATTTGAGCATGGGTTTGACTTCGTATTGGCGTTTCGAATCGTCCTTAAATATGTCGTTGATAGTCAAGGGTTTATAATTTCCGCCACTCACAAGCATTTTTCCATAACCGCCTTCCTTTCGTTTCAAACCGTCCATAAAAAATTTACCTTCGCCATTGGATCGGGTAGTTTTATGGATTGTTTTGTTGTCTTTTTCGTAAAGTTCGACTACCGCCCCCGAAACTTCCTCATTTTCTTCATTTCGCACCGTTCCGAATACCCTAAAAGGTTGCGGTTCGAGGTCAAAATCTATGCTTAGGTTTTGATCTTGTTCAAAAATTTGGGCTTTTGCGTGTCCTTCTTTTACTGTTTCGCCCTCGACTGCCAAAACTACATAACCCTTTTCGCCTTTGAGGTGTGCAGGCACAAGTTTTATTTCGTAAGTTCCTGATAATGAACTTGTTGCTTTCAAAGGTTTTTCTGTAGGTAATTCCCCTTCCTTCATATAGGCTTGGTATTGTTCGGGTCTAAGGACATAAACCTCGCGATTGGGAACGGCTTTGGATCGGGAAGTGATTTTCCCTTTGACCGAACCGTACATAATTCCCATGATTTTATTGCCAATTTTGTAGGGTTTTAGTTCTTTTTCCTGATCGGCTCGCAAATCGAACAGAGGCGAACGGTACAGCTGGTACAATTCCTTTTCGATGTTCAAAAAATACTCCCCAGCCCCCAAAATATTCTTGATTTCAAAATTTCCCTCCGAATCCGTAGCTATCGAACCCACAGCCTCGTCCGTTCCATCGGCTTTGAGGCGGCGCAACTCGACATGGGCTTCTGGAATGGGCTTTTCGTTCGAATTGTCCAATATTTTGCCTTTAATTTGGCTTGGCAAAGGAATCAAATTGAATTTTACGTTTTTCAAATCCCTTTCCGCTACCAATTCTTGCTCGAAAACCTGATAACCGTTTGCCGTAATTTTTACCTGATAAACCGCTTTTTCGAAATCCGACCGTATAATTTCGCCTGTGGCATTGGTTTTGTCTTGTACGCTTGCTTTTTCTTCGGCTGTAAAAGTTGCTTGAGCATTCTGGAGCAGTTTGCCTGTGATTTTATCTTTTACGGTCATGGCAATTACTATGTGATCCTCGTCGTCGGGTTCAAGCGATTCTCTGGATTTATCTTTGTCTTTTTCGGTTGGTTTTTGCAAGGTAAAAATGGCAGGAGTCGACACCCCCTGATCAATTCCTTTTCCCTCGAAAATGGGCAGTTCTTCGGTATGCACGCCTTGTACTTTCCAAAGATAGCGTGCGCCTTTTCGAAGCGGAGGATCGGCATTGGGCGTGCCGTAATTGTAGCGTGTTTCTTTGAGAGGATCGGAAGTAAAAATAAGTTGGGCTTGTCCGTTTCGTTCTGCCAAAAGCAAATTTCCTTTATACGAATCGTTGATTTCATACAGTCTAATGATATATTCGATCTTTTGGGCAATGATCGGATTCACGCCATTCATGAGTTGCCACTGCATGGGGATGCTCAAAAATTCCTTGTCCTCAACCTCACTATTTTGGGCTGGGGAAATAATGACAGGATTGCGGATAGTTTGGATAAAACCTATAGCACAGCCCTGATTGGAGAGGATTCGTTCGGTGCGAATATCGACCACTTCGAAACAAAATTGGTAATTGCCATCGGAGGGTTTTCCTTTCAAAGAACCCTGTAGATTCTCGAAATAAGGCAATAAATCCGATCCCGAAAAACTTTGTAAAACGCCCGAAGTAGCGGTTTGGGTAAATTGCGGGGCAGTCAAATATGCCCTTGAGGTTTCGCCTGTGTTCAGGTTGCTAACCGTCATGCGGAGGCGGTAGTCCAGAGTCGGTTCGTTAATATCGTTAAAAAGAATATTGACCGTAAGCGGCTGGCGGAAATCATCAACAAAATACGTCCAATCTGCCACCAAAGGCTGTTTGAGGGAAACAGTTACCCGAAAAGGAAAATTTTGGGCAAGGAGATTTTGGCATAAGCCCAAACCTAAAAAGAGGCTAAATAGTAGTTTTTTCATCATGTTAGTTCATTTTCAGCCTTACAAATTGGCTTGTATTATTAGGCTTTTACAAAGTATAATTCAATAATACGAAATTAAACAAAACTAAGAATACTTTTATTTTTAGTGAGTTTGTTTATGCTCTATAAAATTGTTTTTGTCTAAAAACACATTATACAGCTTTCTATTTTTCTATAATAAAAAAAGCTACTGTTTCATTTAAAACAAGATAAGATATTTTTTTTTACAAAAATAAAAACGATTGTTATAAATAAAATGCTATTTACACCAAACGAAAATAGGAAACAATAAGTTTCCTATTTTATAACTTTTCCAATAAAAGCGAATCGCCATTTGTGTAAGTTTTTGACGAAAAGAAAAGAAACTTAACAAGGCTTATTTCTTTTTGTTTTTAACAAATTTTTTGGATTTTTTATCGGGTGTTTTAGGTTTATTTTTCTTTTCATGGAATGCCCCTTTAAAACTTGGATCTTCTCTGCGTTTTTGGCGGTCTATCTCCATTGCCATTTCTTGTTGTTCCTCAAAAGGCGTTTCGTAAATTTCCAAATCCGAAGGCAGAGAGCTAAGTGGAATTTCCATACGAATCATTTTTTCGATTTTGGCAAGATGATACCGTTCGGATTCGGTGCAAAAAGTGATCGCAATGCCGCTTTGTTTGGCGCGACCCGTCCGCCCGATTCGATGTACGTAATCCTCATAAATCAGCGGCACATCAAAGTTGATGACGTGCGAAACCAAACTCACATCAATTCCCCTTGCCGTTACGTCGGTAGCTACCAAAATCCGAATATCACCCGTTTTGAAGTCAGAAAAGGCTTTTAGGCGTGTATTTTGATCTTTATTGGCATGAATAATCCGCACCTGATCAAGGTACTTACGTTGCAAATATTTCCCGACATTGGTAGCCGTTTCTCTGGTTTTGCAAAAAACAATGACCTTATTAAACGTTTCCTCATCAAAAAGCAGTTTTTCTACAAAAGAAATTTTGGTTCGTAAATTAGGCAAATAATACACCGATTGGCTAACAGTTTCGGCAGGAGTGGATTGCGGTTCGATCTCGACCGTAGTCGGAAATTCCAAAAATTCTTCCGAAAGGCGAAGGACTTTGGGCATCATGGTTGCCGAAAAAAGCAAATTTTGGCGTTTTCGAGGGATAATTTCCAATAGTTTGCGAACCTG
>JAAFHK010000355.1 GCA_013297565.1 Cytophagales bacterium | reverse complement strand
CTCTTTGTTTTTTGTAAGGCGTTACGAAATAATTGTAATAAAACTGGTTGGGTCTTCCATTTATTGTTTCGGAATAAGGAGCTTTATTTTCATCACCACCCAAACCCAAATCGCCGTTTCCGTCCCTAAAACTGATCGTAACGGCAAGGCTATCAGCAATGTTCGAGGGAGTATTGGTGATTTTTTTGAAACCAATTGAGGGTATATCAGGGTATTCAGGGGCTTGGAAACAAGCACTCAAGCCCAACATAAAACATAAAAGTCCTAAAAAGTTGCTTATTTTTTTCATTTTTAAACTTTTTTCCAAATGTACTAATAAAAGGTTTTGTTTCAAAATTTTCAGTCAATCGTTTTTTTTCTATCTTTGCCTAAAAACCAAACCATTAATTTTATGTTTGGCAATTGAGTGTTTTATTTTCTTATTTTCTTTTTTGCTTGTTTTTTTTCGGCTCAAGCCCAAAAAATTAGCGTGAGCATCGACATCAAATCCGATACGCTTAAAGTGCCGCGCTATGATCTGACGCCTGCTATGAACAAACTATTTTTGCGAATGGGTTACGGTGGTTATGAAATCATGAATGCTTCCGATATTGAAAAACTGGAAGGGAAGCGGATTCAAAAAGTGGAATTGGTATATACAGATTATCCAAAAACCATGAATATGGCGCTTTTGAGCAAAAAACGTTTGGTGGCTTTGTATCTTTTGTATCCCGAAATGTATGCCGATAGCAGTACGGTCTGGAGTTTGGTAGCCCAAACGGATTGTAAAAATGCTCCTCAAGCCTCCAAAATGTTTCACGGTTTTGTGGTAACTTACGGTGAAAAACCCAATTTGGTAGATAATTCGGAGGGGGCTTATTTGAAAAATGTAGTCGATGGAAAAATCCAACTGCGCGATTCTGCGGTTATTAATATTCTCAAACGGAACAAGGAATGGAAAGATATTTTGGTGGTGGCTGATCTTACGGCAAGTATGTCGCCTTATATTGCCCAATTATTAGTCTGGTTCAAACTCAATATGCACCGTTCGCCTGCCCGCTATTTTGTGTTTTTTAATGATGGGGACACAAAAGAAACCTTGCAGAAAGAAGTAGGAAAAACAGGCGGAATTTATCATTTGCAGACCAATTCTTTGGATTCGCTTTTGGGAAGGGCATTGGAAACGATGCAAAATGGTTTTGGCGGAGATGCCCCCGAAAACAATATGGAAGCCGTTTTGTTTGGCATTAACCAATATATGCACTGCCATGACGTAATTATGATTGCCGATAATTGGGCTACGCCGCGTGACATGGAACTTTTGTACCAAGTCAAGCGACCGATTCGAGTAATTCTTTGCGGAACAGAAATGGGCATAAATCCTGCTTATTTGGACATTGCTCGCCTTACCAAAGGTTCGGTTCATACCATCGAGAAGGATATTTCGAGGTTGGTGGATATGAACGAAGGGGAAAAAATCCAAATTGGAAGACAGTATTTTGTGATCAAAAAGGGAAAATTTACTTTGTTAAAATAAAATTTTTGAACTCATCTGTAACGTACCCTTCAGGCTGCGATAATTATACTATACTCAATCAAATTGGTTCTGTAGGGCGAACATTCTTGTTCGCCACAAAAACGAACAAGAACTTCGTTTTACGACACGAACCATTTTAGTTTCAGTATATAAACTGTATAACCTTGTAAGGTCTTTAAGACCCTTTTGAGTTTATTGCTTTACTTCAATTTACCAAATAAAACATGGGCTAATGAAAGATAACATTTATATTCGAGTAAGACAAGTCGTATATGATTGGTTTATCTTTCAGTTTGTGTCAATAATCGTGAAAGCATTGGTGTTAGCTTTATTGGTAGTGGCACTATTTAGTATTGAATCCTTTGTGTTTAACATAAACCACCACCCTAAAGTAGATGTTATTCGCGTAGTTGGTTTTATATGCTACTAATTATAACTTTACCTCTATGTAACCTATCTTTTTTATTTTATTTCATTTTTTTACTAAACGTTCTATATATACGAGTGCAAAAAATGCTCTGCCAATGAAATATATTATTTTTGTGTTCTATTTTCTTTTTTTGGCAAAAAGTTCCATTTTAGCCCAAAAAAGCCCTGTTTTTACCCTTGTGATTGATGCGGGTCATGGCGGAAAAGACCCTGGCAAGCCCAGAAGCAAAGCGAATTTATTGGACGAAAAAGAAATTAATTTGCTCATAAGCCTCAAGCTGGGTTCGATGATCGAACACCATTACGAAAATGTAAAAGTGGTTTATACCCGCAAAACGGACGAATATGTTAGTTTGCAGGATCGAGTCGATATAACGAATCGGTACAAAGCAGATTGTTTTTTAAGCATTCATGGCAATTCGAGCCGAAAAAAGCACATCTACGGCACACAAACGCATATTCATGACCAGAAATCGTGGAAAACCAATATCTTGGCAGAACAAATAGACTCCGCACTTCAGCACAAAGCCCAAAGGGTGAGTCTGGGCATTCAGGATCACAAAGACCGCAAACAGCATCTTTTTTTGCTCAAAAAACTGACCATGCCAAGTGTTCTGGTCGAAACAGGTTTTCTAAGCCACAAGGCAGATGAGGTATTTTTAAATTCCGAACAAGGGCAAAAACTCATCACCAATTCCTTATTTCGGGCTTTTAAAAACTATTTGGACAAAATAAAGTTTCATTCCGTAGTGCGTCCGCAGTTGGTTTATAAAATTCAAATCACCGCTTCGCACAAAAAAATTCCGCTTGAAAACGAACTTTTCGATCCTTTGGGAGTAACTGTAGAGGAGCATTTCCTGCCCGAAAAAAATGATCTTTTTCCATTCAAATACACGATAGGGCACGAAACTGAAAAAAAAGCGGTTGATAAACTCCTCGATTGGGTTCGGCAGAGAGGTTTTGAACAGGCATTTATTATTACTATGCGAAAATAAAGGAAAAAAAGCACTACCTTTACAAACTAAAAAAGCAAATATATTAAACTATACTCAAAACTCTTATAAATTACACATTTTAAAAATTGTAAAATATTGATTTTCAACCTTGTAAGGTCTTTAAGACCTTACAAGGTTATACAGTTTTTAGTATAAATTGGTTTGTGTCGTACAAACGAACATTCTTGTTCGTTTCTGTGGCGAACAAGAATGTTCGCCTTACAAACTAAAAAAGCAAATAAAATACTCGATAAATATGGAAACTTTGGTAAAAAACAGTTTGGAAGAAAGAATCAATGAGGCATTGGCTTCGATCCGTCCTTATTTGGAACGCGATGGGGGGAATTTGCAAATCAAGGAAATTACTCCTGAAGGCGTACTGAAAATCGAACTTTTAGGGGCTTGTATGACCTGCCCCATGTCGGCAATGACTTTGAAAGCGGGAATCGAACAAACCGTTTTGCAAGCCGTTCCCGAAATAAAATCCGTAATTGCCATCAATATGTTTTAAAAAAAAGCCCCAAATACAGAATTTAGGGCTTTTCGAAAATCAAAACTTCAAGATTTTAAACTCCACTCTCCTATTCATTTTTTTGCTTTCTTCGCTTCTATCCCTTGTGATGGGTCGTTGCGCCCCAAAAGCCTTCGTTTGGATTCGTCTTTGGGCAATTCCCTGCTCGACCAGATAGCGCTTGATGGTTTCTACCCGCTTTTCCGATAATTTCATGTTGGCGTTCGAATTTCCCTCAATGTCCGTATGCCCTTCCAACTCGATTTCCAATTTGGGGTTTTCTGTCATCAAACCCACCAAACGGTTCAATTCTGGGTAAGATTCTGCCAGCATTTCGTCTTTGGCTTGAGCAAAAAACACGTTGTTCAACCGCACCAAACCACCAACTTCCATCGGCGTAAGTAACAAATCTTTTTGAATCTCGATGTATTCGGTTTGTGCATTTAGGTCAATATTTTCGTCAATCGGCAAAAAACCTTCGGCTTTCGCCCAAAAACCATACAATTTGTGTAAAGGCAGGACTATTTTGTACTCCCCTGTTTCTGGGTCGGATTGGGCTTTGCCTGCTTCTTTGCCATCGGGCAGGGTTTCGTAAATAATTTTGGCAGAAATGGCTTGTTTGGTTTTAGAATTTAAAACCCGCCCACTGATCAGCGCCACAGGATCGGGTTTGACCTCTTTTGGCAGTTTGGCTACGAAAATATCTGCACTTTTATTGACCGAATTTTTATAGGAAACAAAATACGCATATTCGCCCGCCGCATCTATCGAATAGGAAGCGTCCCATTCGGAGCTGTTAAAAGCCGAACCCATATTCACAGGCTCCGACCACCGAGTCCAAGTATCATCAAGGCGTTTGGTGATATACATATCGGCATCACCAAAACCGCTAAAACCGCGCGAGGAAAAGTACAAAGTTTTGCCGTCCGAAGCCAAAAAAGGAGTCATTTCTGCATCTGCCGAATTGATCGAATCGCCCATGTGCAAGGGTTCAGACCAAGTGCTGTCTTTCTGCAAAAAACTTACATACAAATCCCTGTCGCCTTTGGTATCCTTGCGTTCGATGGCAAAAATTAGCACTTCGCCGTTGCTTGCTAAGGTAAATTCGCTGTAAGGATTCAAATTATAATAGTTTTTGATCGGCACTTCTTTTGGGAAACTCCAATCAGT
>JAAFHK010000353.1 GCA_013297565.1 Cytophagales bacterium | reverse complement strand
TTTTGATAAGAAAAAAGGGGAAAGCGGGGCGGGGGACGCTTGGGAATTGGCTTTGGCAGGCGATTTTGATTTTGGCGATTCTGAACTTTATCAAGGGACTGAAGTTGGCGTATCGATTAAGGGTTTTTCGGGCGAAGGTGATGAGGAATTGGAAACCGAAGTGTCGGGGATTGTTACCTATCAACGGAATCCTATTTTTGTGGGTGGCGTAATGGAATTTGACCCTGAAGAGGGGGTTTTGAAAGCCTCCGAAGTCGAGGGATTTATTAATACGGGTTTGGGCTTCGAATTGGCACTTTTTACGGACGAAATAGTGATTGATGGGGACGGTTATTTGGCAGATTGCTTTTTTGCTTTGCAAAGCGAGGAGGAGGAAAAATCGGCGGTTGATCAAGGGCGGGCTGACCGAGAGCAAGAAGCAAAAGACAAACAAGCCAAAATAGACGATTTTAAGACTAAAGTTGCCAAATTCGAGGGAAGGATCAAAAAACTAAATTCGAAACGGCTTTCGGACAAAGAAATTCATAAAGATGCTGTAAAACGTGCGCAAAACGAACGCCGAACCGAAAACAAGGCGGAAGCAGTCAGAAAACAAAATACGTGGGGTCAGTTCGAGATTGAGGGCATCAGGGTTACGAGCAAGGGCGCTAATATTACGATGGTTGCCGAAGGCAAAGTAGGGTTTAAGATTCTGAAAACGCCAATTAGGATTACCAAATTGGGCTATAGCACTTCGGGAACGGTGATTTTTGAAATTGAAAAGGGCGAGTCGATAGCCGAACGCGAAAACAGCGAAAAAGAAGGAGAAACCTACGAAAAAACCGCTACAGGACAGAAAGCACCCGAAAAAAGCAAAAATAAGATAGATTTCGAACTCGAAAGGGTAAGTGCCGAAATTAATATTAACGATTGGCACGAAACGGTCTTTTCGATACATGGCAAGTTGGCAATCGGTGTGCCTTTGCTAAAGGTTCGGGCAGGGCGTATTACGATGGGCGGCTTGAAATGGGGCGGAGAATTTGGGGTAAGCGTGGCGGCTTCGAGCTGGTCGGCTGAAGGCAACGTAGATTTGAATTTTGCGGTCGAAAGGGAAACAGGCAAGGTAAGCCTCACCGAATATGCCGTAGAGGGCAAAGTCTGGATAGGGCGCGGCGAAGGCAAACCCGAAACGGACGATCAGATACAAGGTATGTTTCGTTTCGAGGATTCTGTAGACAAATGGTCTTTAGCTCTTTCCGCCTCGAGGGATCAGCCCAAAATGCAAGGTTTTAGAATTACGCGTTTGGGCGGATCGGTTACACGCTACAAGAAAAAAGACGCTTGGGAATTTGGGATCATGCTGGGTTTGGCAAAAGGTGAAGGCGAAACACTTTTGGCAGTAGATATTGAGGAATTGGTCTTAACGGTCGAGGAAGGTACAATTACTACGCTTGATTTGAAAAAAGCAAGGGTTACTTACGGCACACGAGTTGATGGTTGGGGAACGTTTTTGATGGATTTTAAAAATAAGCGTTTCGATGGGGCATTGCGCGTAGAGGTCGAGGTGCAAAAGGGCATGGACAAGTTCAAGGGCAGGGCGGCTTGGGCTATGGACTTCAAATACGACAAATACGGTTTTATTTTGGACATTACTTATCCGCTGTACCCCAGAAAACTTGATTTGCGAGGCAGACTCATGGCAGGCAACGATTTGCTAAGGGTTCAGCAAGTTGAACAGAAAATCTTGACCGACCAAGACCCCGACCTCATGAAATGTACGCTGGAAAGCACGACCATCGAATCGGGTTTTTACCTGATGATGGGCGTAGAAAAGGAGTTCAAATTTGAGGAGGAATACGGGCCCTTCGAGGTCAGTGCCAAATTGGGCTATAAAGTCCAAATGGCTTTGGGCGTGGAGATCGCTACTTCTAATGCTGGACGGGTGCATACGGGGTTTTCGATTCAGGGTTACGTAAGTGCGGGTTTGGATTTATGGGGCATAGAATTGGCAAGCATCAGCGCTGAAGTTTGTGCCAAATTTACGGCAAGAATGAACTTTAATCCTGCGTATGTAGAAGGCGAGGGTGAAGCGTCCCTGAAACTCAAAGGTTGTGTTTTGGGTATGGGTTGTGCCGAGGCGGAGGCAAAAGTAAGTTTCAAACTCGAACGTAGCGGGTTTTCGATTGACTATTAAGAAAATGCTAAGTTTTTGATGTTGAATTTTGAATGAAATCAAAAAACGACATCAAAAATTCAACATCAAAAACTCAACATCAAAAACTCAATATCAAACATCAAAAATTAATTTTTTATGAAAACAATTCAATTTTTTGTATTTCTTTTTCTTTGCTCAAACCTTGTTTTGGGACAAGGCATGGGCGTAAATGATGACAATTCTGCGCCACATTCTTCGGCAATGCTTGATGTAAAAGCCAGCAACAAAGGGGCGCTCTTTCCTCGTTTGACTTCAGCCCAAATTGGCGCTATAGCCACTCCTGCTACAGGTCTTTTGGTGTTCAATATAAGCACCAATCGATTTATGTATTATGCAGGTTCTTGGATAACTTTGCCCAATAATCAAGATATTTTGCCCGTAGGGACTATTATTTCGCACGCAGGCAATACGCCGAGCATGATTACAGGTTCGGGGCAGTGGAAAGAGTGCGATGGAACGGCAGTAAGCCGAACGACTTATGCAGAACTTTATGCCATTATCGACAGGGCATGGGGAGCAGGTGATGGAAGCACGACTTTTAACCTGCCCGATCTGCGGGGGCAGTTCTTGAGAGGTTGGGCTACAAATATCGCACACGATCCCGATGGCGGGACGCGTACCGCAGTGGCTACAGGCGGAAATGCGGGATATAATGTAGGGAGCAAACAAGACAGCAAGGTACAAAACCATACGCACGCTTTCAGTGCTACCGCAAGTTCCACAGGATCAGACCATACACACCGAATGAATTTTGATACAGGTGGTGGTGGGTCAAATGCTAATACCCCTCTTACCATTAGCGATACTAACTGTTCGAGTTGTCCAGGAAACGGGTATGGAACTACGCTTTCGGGTGAAGGAGCGCATACGCACTCCGTAAGTGGTACGACCAGCGATCCCGATCTTCCGCATGGCGGAACAGAAACACGCCCAAAAAATGTCTATGTGCGCTATTACATCAAGGTCAGTAATTAGTGTAACACGCCTTTTAGCGTGTGGTTTTAGAGAAATAATTATTTTTTATCACACCCTACGAGGGCGTGTTACAATTAAAACCATGAAAAACAGCCTTTTTATATTATTCATTGCCTTTTTTTCCCTTTCGCCTTTGTTTGTGTCCGCACAAACAACAGGAATCAAATTTGCGGCTTCGGGTTCACCACAGGGCATCACGCTGTTTATTGCCGATCAGGTTTTGCACCCCGAAAGCAAAAACGAAGGAAATTGGATTGGGTATAATATTTACCGTTCGACAGAAAAAAACGGAGAGTATAAACTCTTGACCAAAAAGCCTTTGAGTTTGGCAGAAAATCCTAAAAAATTTGTGGAAATGATTGGCAAAGCGAACATGGAAGGCATGAAACAACGCTTTAAAACGGACGAAAAAGGCATTTTCGAAAAATTTCTTACACCCGACAAGGATCATGGCTTTGTGGCAGGGTTTAATTTCACGATGGGCAGGGCAATGGGTTTGGTCTATGACGATTCGGACGTAAAAGAGGGACGAACCTATTATTACAAAATTTCGAAGGTCAAAAAAGGCGGTTCGGAAAGCGAAAAATCGGGCATCGAATCGGCAATGCTTGGCAAACCAAGCATGGTTTTCGAAAAGCCCAAAAACCTAAAGGCGCAAACCATCACGCAAGGCGTACTGTTGAGTTTCAGCAAAGCCGAAGAAGGTATGTTTCGCCACGTCTATCGTTCCGAAGATTCGATAGCTACCTACGTTCGAGTGAATAGGTTAAAAATTATGAGCCAAGAAGAAGCAGTTTTGGACAATTATTTGGACACGACGGCACGAGTCGGTACAAAATATTATTACACCGTAGCCACTACGGATATGTTCGAAAACCTGAAATTTGGTGATACGGTTTCGGTGCGTATGAAAGGCAGATTCACCTTAGCAAAACCGCAATTTACGACCGTAGAGGCACACAGGGGCGGAGTAGAACTGAATTGGGAAACGGCTTCGGGTTTGGATAGCATGGCGGGCTTCGATATTATGCGGAGAGAAATGCTCGAAACGGACGATAATCCTTACACAAAAATCAATCAAAACCTTGTCCCTGCCAATGTGCGCCGCTATACGGACGCTACTCCTGAATTGGGCAAAAGCTACCAATACGTGATCAGGGCTGTGGCAAAAGATTTGGTTTCGGCTTCGCTTTCCTTGCCCTTTCCTTACGTGCATAAACCGCTTTTTCCGCCCTTGCCACCCCAAAACGTGCAGGCAGAACCGCAGATGAAAGCTGTAAAAATTTCGTGGGCAGAAGTTGAGGAAACGGATTTGGCAGGTTACATGGTTTTCAGGGGCTATTCCGATAATACGCACATCGAAACGCTTTCGAGTTTTTTGCCCAAAGGCACTTTGAACTATACCGACACTTCGGCTACGCTTTCCAAAAATATTAGTTTTGCCTATTACGTCAAATCGTT
>JAAFHK010000352.1 GCA_013297565.1 Cytophagales bacterium | reverse complement strand
AATATTCATACCAATCATCGACATCAAAGCCCCTGGTACGCCGTGTCCTGTGCAATCGACGGCGGCAATAATCTGTTTGTTCCCAACTTGTTCGAAGAAATAAAAATCGCCTGAAACCACATCGCGCGGCTTGTAAAGAATAAAAAAGTTTTCTTTTCCTAAATTTGTTTCTATTTTTTCTTGAAAAGGCAATAAAGCATTTTGGATTCGCTGGGCGTAGGTAATGCTATCTTTGATTTTCAGGTTTTTATCCTCAATGGCTTCGAACGCTACTTTCAACTCCTCGCTTTTGTGTTCAATTTCTATTTTAGCAACATTCAAGTTTTCGTAGGCTTTTTTGATCCGTTTTTGGCTTCGGAACACAAAAGACAAAGCCAAAACCATAAGTGCCACCATACCCAAAAGCCCAAACGATACAAGGCGTTGATTATCAATTTCTTCCTTCTGAAGTTTTACCAAAATCGACTGCTTGTCCTTGCGGTATTCCTCTTGGGCATACAAAAGTTTTTCCTGACTTTCTTTGATCGCCAAACTGTCTTTGATGTCAATTCCCCAAGATTGGAAATAATAGGCACTGTCAAAATCCTTTTTTTGGGCATAGAGATTGGCAAGTTTTTGATAGGCTTCCTGCATTTCGGGTTTCAGTTTGCCTAAAACCGCAATCGATGCTCCTTTTTGCAAATATTTCAGCGCTTTTTCGGTATTTTGAAACCTAATAAAATAAATATCGGAAAGGTTGATATAACTTTTGGAAGCAATGTATTTATCGGCTGTGTTCGGATTTTTCTCGAAATAATCAACTACTCGGAGGGCATTTTCTTCAGCCAAATCGTAGCTTTTTTTCTGAAAATAAGCCATACTTTGGTTGTAATAGACATAAAATCGAAAATCTTGTTTAAGGTTTTCCAAAATAAGTTTGGCGGGTTGCAGATAATGTAAGGCACTATCGGGTTTTTGCCAAGCCGTAAAAGCATTTCCGATATTGTTAAGCGTACGGGCTTGTTGATATTCGTCTTTAAGATTCACAAAAATTTCGTAGGCTTTGCGGTACCCAGCAATCCCCTGTTCATAATAGCCCTGCCGAACTTTGGTAATGCCAATTTGGATAAAACAAGTTGCCGCCCCTTTTTTGTCATTTATTTTTTCAAATATTTTTAAGGCTTCTAAAACAGTTTCCACACTTTGGATATAGTTGCCCATTTTGTTCAAAATCAGGGCTTTATGCGAAAGCGAGGTTGCCAACCCGCGCTCAAAACCAATATTTTTGGCTATTTTTTCCGACTCTTCTACATAATTGAGCGCTTTCGTGAAATTACTATGACGGGATATCCAGATCAATTCGTTAAGAATATTGATTTTGGTCGTATCGTCTTGGGAATGGGTTTTTAGTAGCTGTTCGAGGCTGTCGATGCGGTTATTGGTATTGTTTTTTTGGGCAAAAAGGTACGAATTGATCAATAAAAAGAAAATAAAAATCGGAAATAGCTTGGTTTGCATAAAGTACATAATTTGTAAATGCGAATGATTCAGCAAAGTATGAAAATGTGCGGTGTTGATCAAATTATTTAACAAAAAAAGCCAAACCCTTTTGGAGTTTGGCTTTTTTGTTAAATTTCAATTACCGAGCTGTTTGAATCCTAATCGATTCTTCGTGGATTTGTTTATAGAGCAAACCTACGAAATTCTTGTTCATGTTCATTTTTTCCGCCCAATCCGACCGACTTTGCAGGATTTCGAGCAAACGGTCGACTTGGAACATGGCTACGTTTTTATCTTTTTTGTAATCGCCAAGTTTGCGGACAACTTCCATGCGTGCCGCCAAATGTTCGACTATTTCGCGGTCTATAGTATCGATTCGCTGACGCAATTCGACCAAGTGATCTCTGAAATCGGGATCGTCCGAAGTTTTTTCACGAATGACCAATTCCTTCAAAATTTCGCCCAAACGGATCGGCGTTACCTGTTGCGAAGCATCACTCCAAGCCTTGTCGGGTTCTATGTGCGTTTCGATCATCAAACCGTCATAATTCAAATCCATGGCTTTTTGGGCAACCTTCAGAATCATGTCCCTTTTGCCTGTAATGTGGCTTGGATCGCAAAACAAGGGCAGATCGGGCATGGCGGTTTTCAATTCGAGCGCAATCTGCCACATGGGAGGGTTTCGGTAATCGGTTTTTTCGAAAGTCGAAAACCCGCGATGCAAAGCCGCAATTTGTTTGATTCCCGCTTTGTTGATGCGTTCGATAGCCCCTTGCCACAAAGCCAAATCGGGATTAACAGGGTTTTTGATAATCACAGGAATATCCACGCCTTTGAGTGCATCGGCTATTTCCTGCACCGTAAAAGGATTTACGGTACTGCGCGCCCCGATCCAAAGGACATCGACACCATATTTCAAAGCCAATTCGACCTGCTGTGCATTGGCTACTTCGGTCGCAATAGGGGTTTTAAGTTCTTTTCTAACCTTGCTAAACCATTGCAAACCTACTTCGCCTACGCCCTCGAATTGGTTGGGGCGCGTGCGGGGTTTCCAGATACCTGCACGCAAGATATTCGTGCCTGTTTGCTTGACAATGGCTTGACAAGTATTGAGCAACTGCTCCTCCGTTTCGGCACTACAGGGACCTGCAATGATGAGAGGTTTTTGGGCAGTCCAAGAGAGAATGTTATTAATTTCCATAAATCCGTAAATTTACTTTATTCAAAATCGGGGCAAAAATACTAAAAAAATGTATTTATTCAATTTAATTCTTGTAAAAAATGAAAAATTAAGGTTGTTTTTTTGAAAAAACTGTAATAAAGGCTTTTTAAGGCTATAAATTCTATAAAATTACTTACAAATGAAGAAAAAAAATTTAAAACATTCTTTTTTGATTCGAAAGTATAACTTATCCTTTACCCCTAAGGATTTCTAAAACTCTGTAGGGTATGATCGATATTTTATAAATATCAAAATGTGTAATTTGTAAGCATTTTTAGTATAGTTTCAGAAAGCTCAATCTACTTTTTTTTCTCTTTTTGTATCATGATTTTATTGAGGAATAATTTATAACACGAATCTACGAAAAAAGCCTCATTTTTCGTAAGTTCTTCCTTCTTTTTATCTTTTCTTGCTAAAATACTTGCTTTTCCGCCAAACGTATTTTATTATTGCTTTGTCATTTTACCAACCAAATAAGCAATATGCCCCTAAATAAACTACTCCAGCGCCTCGAATACCTCGACATCAAAGGCGGAGTAAGTTTAGGAAAATATTTTAAAAAATTAACACAAAGTCAGTGAGCCAAACTACCTTTGCACCGTTAAAAAAATTTATCAATTTTAAACTCTTCTAACATGAGCAAATTAAAATTTTACCTAATTTTTGCCTTATTTTTAAGTAGTATCTATGCTTTTGCCCAAAATGCAGAAACCAAGCCTGAACCCAAATATAGGTCTATTCTTGAAGTAGGCGCAGCCATACAATGGGGAAATTTTAACCGAATAAATGAGCTAAGCCAAACATACACCACGTATGCGAAAGTGTCAAATTTTAACTATCAATTCAATCTTAGCCATTTCTTGCATCATACTCAAAAAAATTTTTTTTTCAAAGCCGACTATTTTGCTTTTACCCAACCCAATCAAAAACAAGATCAAACCGTAGTAAAAGTGTATGGATTGGGTAACATATTGAATATTGGGCAATATATAATCCGAAAACCCAAGCAAGAATTGGCAATCTACTTTGGTTTGGGCTATATCGCTACCAGTCTGCGCATGGTCAATGATCTTTCGCCTACTTTTTCTTTTTACAATTTTGTAGTCGGGCAGAATCGGTCTTTAGAAGTATGGCAACAAGCCTCTGTTTTTAGTATGGGAACTACTTTCAAATATATTCCTACTTCAGAAAATCCTAAAAAATCTTATCTTGGTTTTACTTTAGGATACGGCGTACCTTTGGACGGTACTATATGGAAACACGAGGGAACACTATTGGCAGGTTCGCCGAATGTAAATCCTTTAGGGGCATTTTTTAGGCTTTCAGTAGGTAATTTTTGAGGAATTATAAAAAAGAAATAGGCATTTTTGGAAATAAAAAAATGCTTGGTAGATAACCCACCAAGCATTTTTATTAAAAAATCAATTATTTTATTTGATTTCGTAAGTTTTGCTTACTGTTTTTTCGCCCGAACTTACTCTCACCATATAAGTACCTTTGCTAAGGTTTGATAAGTCAAGTTTGCGAACAGAGGCTTGGTTGGCTTCCGTTTGTTCGCTATACAGGATTGTTTCTTTCGAATCCACAAGCGTTAGATAAGCTCCTTCTGTGGCATATTGGTAGGCAATCGTGATTCTTTTCGCTTCATTAAGGTTCGAAACATACGCACTAAATGCCGATTTATCCGTTTTTACGTTTCCTACGACCACTTCGCTTGTTGATTGGTAATCGCCTGCCGAAATTTCCAAACGATAAACTCCTTCACCTATATTTTTTACATCATAGGCTCTACGCAAAGTTTCGTTGCTTAGCCTTTCTTGATGAACCAAATTGTTTTTGGAGTCGTACAATTTCAGGCTTACCAATTCGTGTCCTTCATTATTGAAGTTCAAACGGATTTTCAAAGCACTTTTCAAACTATACACGCTGTAAGCAAATTTGCCTTCAACTTTTACCACTTGAGGCTCTGTGCCG
>JAAFHK010000350.1 GCA_013297565.1 Cytophagales bacterium | reverse complement strand
GCGGTGCTGGACGTAATCGAGGGTAGGGGTTTCAAACTTTTGGAACGCGCCCCCAATATTTCGGTAGAGGAAATCAAAAACGCTACTGAAGGCAAGCTGATCATCGAGGGCGAAATTCCCGAAATGAAACTTTAGGAAAAGAAAAGGAATTGCCTTTGCAAAAAGAGGTAATTCCTTTTTGTTATTGCTTATCTTTGTGAAAACCAAAACCTACCTAAAATTATGCAAACTGCTACTTTTAAAGAATGGACATTGACCAAACTCGATGATGCCTTTGGGATTCGCCAAATTTATGATATGGATTATGCTTTGCTAAAAAAATGGCAAGACTTAGCCCAAACAATGGAAGTTACAGCCTACGAACAACAGCAATTATTGGATTTGCAAAAACCTCTTAAATGGGGCGGAAAAGGTTGGAATGAATTCGAATTGGAAAATAAATTCATAAGCCCTGTTTTTATGGCGGCTAAGTTTGACGATCAAACGATTGGCTATTTTTTGGAAAGACCTTTAAAAGGTGTAGTTGGCGAATATGAAATGTCGGGGATTGTTGATGGCATGATCGCCACAGGAGTTCGTGATCCCAAAAAACCGTTTTTTTGTATGCACGAATACAAACGCAGTGTAGATAATGAAGGACAACCCGATGCTCAAGCGCTCGCCGCCATGCTGGTCGTGCAGACAGACGAAAACGGACGAAAACCTGTGTATGGCTTGTATATTGTGGGTTTGATTTGGAATTTTATGGTTCTGTACGAAAAAGAATACTGCATTAGCCAAAATTATGATGCTTCTAATCCTGAAGTTTTTGATCTTTTTAGAATGCTCAAAGCCCTGAAACACATTATCAAAACGGAATTGATGTAATACATTTTTGCTTTAATTTCAAAAAAATCCTTTTTTTCCTGCTATTCGATCAATAAAAACCTTATTTTTGGCAAAACGAATTTTTAACCAAAAAACAAAGGTTCATGAAATCATTATTTTTTACCCTATTAATTGTCCTCTCGCTGGGCTGCGATGCCCTTTTTGCCCAAAAAGACAAAGATAAGGACAAAGACAAAAAAGGAGATGCCTCCAAAACCACTCCACAACCTGAAAAACCCAAAACTGATCCCAAATCCAAGCAAAAACCTTACAAGGAGGTCATTACGGACAAAGCCCTAAGCGATTCGGGAATGTTTGTGGTACATAAGGTCGATGTGGAGCATTATTTTGAAATCCCTAAACAACTCTTGGGAAAAGATATGTTGCTTAGCACCCGCATTTCGGGTTATGTCGAAAACCTGTCTTTCGGCGGAGCAGGTATGCAAGTGCATGGCGGTCATCTCTTGCGTTGGGTTCGGCAGGAAAACCAAATTTTGTTGAAATACATCTCAACTTTCAATGTAGCAAACGATTCTTTGCCGATTGCCAAATCAGTCAAAAACAACAATTTTGACCCCGTTTTATTCGCTTTTGACATCGAAACTTTCGGCAAAGATTCGAGCATGGTCATTGCTGTTAATAAACTATTTAATGCAGATATTGCCGCACTTTCGGCTTTGGACAACCAAGATCGCACCACTTTCGGCGTTCGGCGTCTGGACGATAAGCGCTCTTATATGGTAAGTGCCAAAAGTTTTCCCCAAAATTTGCTTATCAAGCACGTACATACTTTCGATGCCTCTAAACCTCCCGCCAACGCAGAAACAGGCACTTTGAGTTTGGAAATGACACAAAGCATGATTTTACTGCCTGATCAACCCATGATTCCAAGAACATACGACCGTAGAGTGGGTTATTTTGCTATGCGTCAGGTAGATTACGGTTCTGAAGCCCACAAAGCTGATGCCAAAACGTACATTACCCGCTGGAAACTCGAACCCAAAGACAAGGAAGCCTATTTGCGTGGCGAACTCTCCGAACCTGTCAAACCCATTATCTATTACATCGACCCTGCAACTCCTATGAAATGGAGAAAATATTTGAAACAGGGTGTAGAAGATTGGAACAGGGCTTTTGAGGAAGCTGGTTTTAAAAATGCTATTCTTGCCAAAGACCCGCCTACCAAAGCCGAAGACCCCGATTTTGATCCCGAAGACATACGCTATTCGGTCATTCGATACATTTCGACCCAAATCCAAAATGCCGTAGGTCCTCACATTCATGATCCGCGCACAGGCGAAATTATTGAAAGTGATATTTATTGGTATCACAACGTGATGCAACTTTTGCGAAATTGGATGTTTGTCCAAACTGCCGCTACCAAACCTGAAATGCAAAAAACGGAATTTGACGAGGCAACCATGGGCTTGGCGATCCGTTTTGTAGCCGCCCACGAAGTAGGGCATACTTTGGGCTTGCCACACAATATGGGGGCAAGTTCTGCTTACCCTGTTGATTCCCTCCGTTCCAAAACTTTTACGGACGAATACGGAATTGCCCCGACCATTATGGATTATGCTCGCTTCAACTATATTGCCCAGCCGGGTGACAAAATCACAAAATGGTACAATGATATTGGCGTTTATGACAAACACGCCATTAATTGGGGCTATCGTTGGTTTCCGAACGTAAAGAAGGCGGAAGATGAAAAAAGCATTTTGGACAAATTGATTTTGACTCGTGCCAATGATCCTAAATACTGGTTTGGCAGACAGACTTTCAATGCCATCGATCCGCGCGCCCAAACCGAAGATTTGGGAGATGATGCCATAAAAGCCAGCACATACGGCATTGCCAATTTGAAAAAAATTGTCCCTAATTTGATAAAATGGACGGCAAAAGAAGGCGAAAATTACAATGAATTACAGGAATTGTACAATAATGTAGTTGGGCAGTGGAACAGGTACAACAATCACGTAATTACCAATATTGGCGGAGTGCATGAAACTTACAAAACTACCGAACAGCAAGGCGCTGTGTATCAGCACGTTCCAAAAGAAAAACAACAACGTGCGATGGCTTACCTTGCTGGGCAAGTTTTCGCTACGCCTACTTGGTTGATCGATCCTGAACTTTTGACCAGAATAGAACACGCAGGAATCGTCAATAGAATCAGAAACGCCCAAAACAATGCTATGAATGCCCTTTTGGATCAAAGCCGTTTGGCAAGGGTCATCGAAAACGAAGCCTTAAACGGCACAGTAAAAGCGTATGGCATTGTGCCTTTATTTACAGATTTGCGAGGAGCAGTCTGGACGGAACTTGGCACAGGCAAACCCATCGACACCTATCGCCGCAATTTGCAAAAAGCCTACATTGACAAAATGGAAGCCGTAATGAATGCAGGTTCAGGAATGCCATTATCTGGCGAATTTGCGGATTTCGTTGGTGTAACGCCCATAAATGTCAAAGGTTCGGATATTCCTTCGGTCATCAAAGGCGAATTGAGAACCTTACAAGGCGGAATTCGGGCAAGTCTGATCAGATTCACCGATCCGCTTTCGCGCTATCACTTGCAGGACGCTTTGGATAGAATCAATTTGATTTTGAATCCAAATAAGTAGGCAAATAAATTTTTGAAAAAAACCTGTAGAACTTCTGTTTTACAGGTTTTTTTCTTCCAAAAAAAACGACTTTTGCACTCCCTTTTTCTCCTTTCACGACATTTTTTGAAATCAAAAAATATCTATTCTCAACTTTCGAACAAATTGTATTATTACAAGGATTCATACATTTTTTGAACTAAAAAAGCTATCTTGTTATTAAGATAAATAGAAACCAAATCTTGAAAAAACATTTTAATCTCAAGCAATAATCTAAATCATGAAAAAACTAACCATCATTTTATTTTTATTGGCTTTTGGATTTGTTGGCGTTTCGGAGCTCAAAGCCCAATCTGTTGATAAAATCGATTGGAAAAAGCCGATCAAACTTTCAGGTTCGCTGGGCGGTGGCATGATGCTCTACACCACAAACAACGACAAGGCTCGGCGTGATCCTTTCTTTTGGACTTTGAGTGGTAATTTGAGTATAGATGTGCTTGGTTTTGTACAGATTCCACTTTCGGTAAATATTAGCCAACAAAGCAACCAATTTGCGGCGCAACCTTTTAACCAGTTTGGGCTAAGTCCGTCTTACAAATGGATTACGGTGCATGGAGGCTATCGAACCATGGATTTTTCGCCTTTTACACTTTCTGGACAAGTCTTTTTGGGCGGCGGTCTTGATCTTAACCCCGAAAACTCACCCATTCGAGGGTCTGTCATGTACGGACGCTTTGCCAAAGCTATTTCGCAAGGCGGACAAGTAGGGATTCTTTCAGGCGAACCGACCTACGAACGCTGGGGTTATGGTACAAAAATAAGTCTGGGACGGGACATGAAAAAAGCCGTTGATTTGATTTTTTTCAAAGCAAAAGACGACATCGGCTCTATCGAACGCCAACCTACGGTGGCTCCTGCCGAAAATACAGTGCTGGGACTTGTTACCAAACAGCCTCTTGGAAAGAAAATATTGCTCGATTTGGATTATGCCTACAGTATTTATACTTCGGATATTGGTTTGAAAACTGAAGGCTCAAATGCCAGCCAAAATGAAAATTTGAGCAAAATAACGCAGGCTTTCGCAGGAATTATGAACGTTAATCTTTCTACCCAAAGCTCTTTTGCTCTCAAAACAGGCGTTTCCTACAACCTGACCAAGTATCAGTTTCGTTTGGGCTACCAACGAATTAATCCCAACTATAGGTCAATGGGAA
>JAAFHK010000349.1 GCA_013297565.1 Cytophagales bacterium | reverse complement strand
GCTTGGGGAATTGATGACGGTGATATTGGCGGTGCAAGAAGTTATTTGAGTTTAGGTTATGATTTTTAATTTGTAATTTTGTTTGCTTTATCTAAATTTGAATCCGTTTTTATTCCTTTTTTTAAAATATATGGAAGCCCAAAATTATAAAAATCACGTGCGTTATTATCCCATGTACCATTTTGTGATGGTGCCTTTGGGTATTATTGTTTTTATTTTAGCGGTCTATTTGGCTTTTAAACACGATCTTGTTGAAGGACTTTTTTATCTTTTGCTGACTACTTTGATCGTCTTGTCGACTTTGGTGGCGAGGATTTATGCGCTCACGCTACAAAACCGCCTGATCAGAACCGAGTTTCGATTACGTTATGAACGGCTTACGGGCAAGAATTTTGATGAAATAGAAGCAAAATTACGTAATCCACAGTTATTTGCTCTGCGTTTTGCTTCGGACGATGAACTGCCTGCTCTTATTGAAGAATCGATCAATCATAATCTTTTGCCAGATGAAATCAAAAGGCGGATTAAAAATTGGAAAGCCGATAATTATAGAGTTTAAATGGCTTGTTTTTTGAAATTATACTAAAACCTATAAACCTTACGGGTTTTAAAAATCCGTAAGGTTTGGAATGTTTTGACGCTTCGATATGTTTAATCCTCGAAAAGAAAAATATATTTTTATGAATAAATATCAACACCTTGCTTTTGGGCTACTTACTTTTTTTTGCCTTCTTTCTTTTGGCTCACAAGCTCAATATTATAGCGTAATGGGTAAAGGTGGCATGGGGACAACCTTTGCTACCGACTTTCACGCTATTGGCATTAATCCTGCCAACTTGGGTTTTCGCAAGAGTTTTCGCGACCCAAAATTGGTCATTGGGGCTATGGAAGGTGGTATTTCTGTTTTGGCGGAAGCCCTGAACCGTAACCAATTATTCAATACTATTTTTAATCCTACCAAATACAATTTTTCTTACGAAGAAAAACAAGCCGTTGCCAATAATTTTGCCAACAAAAACTTCAATGCCGATATTAGTTTTATGTGGTTGGGCGTTTCTTATAGTAACGATAAACTGGGCGGTTTTGCTTTTAGTATTCGGGATCGTATCTTGTTCAGCGCCTTGTTCAATCAAACGGCAAGCGAAATTGCTTTTATGGGTTTTAATGCCCCTTATTTCCCTACTATTTTGCTTTCGAATGGGAGAGAGATCGATAAAAATAAAAATCCGAACCTTACCTCAGACCAAAGAGAACAAGCCTATCGGGGAACTTTTCGAAATATCGAAGATGCCAAAAATTATTCTGCGATCCTTGACGGATCGCGCTTCTCGATGTCTTGGGTTCGGGAGTACAACTTGAGTTATGGCAAAAAAATAGTGGATTTGTATAATTTTTCGATGCACATCGGGGCAGGCGTTCGGTATATGCAGGGAAAAGGAGTAATCGATTTGGCGGCGCAAGGCGGACAACTAACTTCCTCTATTATTTCGCTTTCGCCTACTTTTGGGCTTGATTTTGGGACTGATCCCAAAGTAGTACAAAGCCCCAGTTTTAAACCCGCTAATCCTGATGCCAGTTTTTTTCAAAAATTTGCCTTTGCTGAAAGTGTAGGAGGCGGTTTTGGATTCGATTTGGGGATCAATATGGTTATCAAACGCAATCTTTACATTGGTGCGGCACTCAATAACATCGGTAATATTACATGGGACGGTAATGTGTATGACCTTACAGACGGTAAGTTGGTGGATTTGGAGGGAACAGGATTCAATACCTATAATATTTTGACTAATGCCGAAAATGCCTTGCAGTTTGCGGGTGATCTTTCTCCTTTCAAATGGCAAGGTGTGGAGGCAAAAGTACGTCCCTTGCCCAGTACCTTTCGTTTTGGGGCAAGTTATGAATATTTTAGAACCTTCCATTTGGGTTTTGACGTAATTATGCCTCTGAATGATGTTTCAGGAAATCTGAAAAATCCTTTGTTTATTGTGGGTGGAGATTGGCAGATTAACCGTTTGATCAAAGTTTCGTCAGGTCTAAATTATGGTGGAAATAGCGGACGACACGTCAATGTACCTGCGGGCATTACTTTTTCGAACAAGCGCCGTAGCCTCGAGGTCGGCTTGGCAACCCTTGACTTCCAATCTTTAGTCTTAAGTTTGGGTAAAAGTTCGACCATTTCGCTTGCCGCAGGAGTAAAAATCAAAATAGCCAAATTGCCTTTTGGTTTGAAATAAATATTTTTCGTATTAATTTTTCCAAACAAACATGAGAATTGCCCTGTTCCCTGGCTCTTTTGACCCTTTTACCAAAGGGCATGAAGATATTGTTTTGCGTGCCTCCAAAATATTTGATGAAGTGGTGATTGGGATTGGAAAAAACAGCCAAAAAAAACGCTTTTTTCCACTCGATTTCATGGTCGAAAAAATTGAACATACTTTTGCCGAAAACCCAAAAGTAAAGATACACACTTTTCAGGGGCTTACAGCCGCTTTTGCTCAAGAAATAAAAGCAAAATTCCTTTTGAGAGGCTTGCGAAACACTACTGATTATGAATATGAAAATAGTATTGCCCAAGTGAATCGCAATATTTTTGATGGTTTGGAAACGGTACTTTTGATCACTTCCCCCGAATATGCCTACATTAGTTCGACTATAGTTCGTGACATTTATCGTTACGGACAGACCGTTGATAAATACGTACCTTATTTATTGCCTTCTTTTCAAGAATTTCAAGAAAAATACGCAGAATTGTAATTTTTATGACTATCCAAAAACCGTATTTGTTGTTTATAGGAGATGCTTCCGAACAAGCCGCAGCGAAAATGGCGCATGGCATTGCCTTTTGGACTCCCGAAAATGTTATTGGCAAAATCAGTTATCCTGAATGTAAAGCCCTCATTGATGTGCCTGAAATGAGCATAGGCGAAGCTGCCAAAAAAGGAGCAAAAACCCTTGTTATTGGCTTGGTCAATTCGGGCGGTTTCATTCCCGAAAATTGGTTAAAAACCCTTGTAGAAGCTATGGAAGCGGGTATGGACATTGCAAGCGGAATGCACACACGCCTTGCCGAATTTCCTATTTTGAAACAAACTGCCGAAAAAACAGGCGTAAAACTGCTCGATGTGCGGATTCCACAACAAGACTATCCTGTAGGTAACGGAAAAAAACGCACAGGAAAGCGTTTGCTGACTGTAGGGACGGACTGCTCGGCAGGAAAAATGTTTACGGCTTTGGCGCTTACCGCAGAACTGCAAAAACAAGGTAAAAAAGCCACTTTTAGAGCAACAGGGCAAACGGGAATTATGATTGCGGGTGAAGGCGTACCTGTAGATGCCGTAGTTGCTGATTTTATTGCGGGTTCTATCGAAATTCTTACTCCCAATAACGATCCCGATCACTGGGATTTGATCGAAGGGCAGGGTTCGCTTTTCCACCCCGCTTATGCAGGTGTAAGTTTGGGGCTGTTGCATGGGGCGCAAGCCGATACGCTGGTGATGTGCCACGTTCCTACCCGAACAGGTATGAGAGGGGCTTCGCACTATCCCCTACCCGATCTGAAAAGTTGTTTGGAACTTAATCTACAGACAGCCAAGCTTACCAATCCGAACGTAAAATGTATAGGTTTTGCCTTTAATACTTCGCAAATGCCTGAAAATGAGGCACGTAGCTACATGGACAAAGTCGAAAAAGAATTTGGACTGCCTTGTGTCGATCCTGTTCGTGAAGGGGTAAAGCGTTTGGTGGAAAAAATGAATTGAGTATAAAATCGACTATCCAGACCTTGCGGGTTTTAAAAATCCGCAAGGTCTAATTTTTAGAAAGTTTTAAACTTTTGCCATGTTTTTTTAAGAAAAATTAATTTTGTTTGGCAATAAATGCCTCAAAACCCACAAAATCGCCGATTTGCAAGGGTTCAGAACTTAGATCGCCTTCTGTATTTTCGGCAACACGCCCAATAAAACGAATCCCAAAATGCCCAGCAGAATCCCTATCATTGGGCGAATCGCCTATAAAAACCGTGTCTTCAGCTTTCAAATCATATTTTTGCATAATCCGTTCGATGTGCAGAATTTTGCGGTCAGGTGATCCATAAATTTCTTTGAAATAATGATCTATTTTTTGGGCTTTCGTAATTTCGAGAATTTCAACTTCAGGCGTTCCTGTCGATACAAAAAACAAATATTTTTGGTAGTTTTTTTCCAAAAAATCCAAAACTCCCGCCACAAAAGCCGCAGAAATGACTTTTTCTTTGACCGATTCCGAAAAACGGTTTGCCAAAGTTTGTACTTCTTCTTCCGAAATCGTTTGTTTGAGCAAATGTTTATGGAAATAACGGATTTTTTCGAAGCGCGAAATTCCGCCGTTTTGCTGGTGATATTGGGCAACTTGTTTGGCTACGGTTTCGCCAAAAGGCAAGTAAAGATCATAAAATGCTTGGATTTTGACCCGCACAGAATCTACGATTACTCCGTCAAAATCAAAAATAATAGCTTTGAAACTCATAAGGAAGGCTTTTTTTGCAATGCTAAGGAATAATCGAATTAAAAACAACAAAAATTGAATTTTTGATGCCAAAAAATACCTATGATTCGTTTGAATCAAAAGAAGTTTTTTTATTCCCAAAATCCTACTAAAATTATGAAAAAATCAATTTTTTGCCTGTTTCTGTTAATAGGCTCCCTATCGGTCTTGGCTCAAG
>JAAFHK010000035.1 GCA_013297565.1 Cytophagales bacterium | reverse complement strand
ACTGAAAATGCTGACAGTTTGAATTTACTGAACCGCACAAACTACCGAATCCTAAACGAAAATTGGATAAATTCAAGTTTGTTAATAAGTGAAATCAAAGTTCTTAATTTGCAGAACCTAAATCTCAAATTTAGTAATGCTGTGCCACAAGGTCAGGTTTATAACCTGATTATCAATAATTTACGAGATTGTGCAGGAAATAATCGGGCGGATACTTTGGTTTTTGGGATCGGAAAAATGCCTTTGGCTAATGAGCTGATTATCAATGAGATTATGGCAGACGAAGAACCTTCAGCGGGTTTGCCTTTAGCAGAATACTTGGAATTGTACAATTTTTCGGAAACGGTTCTCGATTTGGGCTTGGTTTCTTTGCAAGATGCTACTTCGCAAGTCCGTCTGCCCTCTTTTTTGCTTAGCCCCAAAAATTATTTGCTACTCACAAGCACTACAAAAGTTTCACTTTTTGCTAAGCAATTTCCTGATATTGAGGTACTTGGCGTACCAAACTTTCCTTCTTTGAACAATACAGGTGAAGCCTTGACCCTGCGAGATACAACAGGGCAAGTTATTTTTTCGGTCAATTATTCCGATACTTGGTACAACGATCCTGTGAAAAAACAAGGCGGTTGGAGTTTGGAACACATTGAAAATCAATCACTTTGTAAAAATACAATAAATTGGTCTGCTTCCATTGATCCCAAAGGTGGCACACCTGCCAAACCCAATTCTTTGAAAAGTACCATAAGCCCCATCAAACCTAAAATTAGCTCTTTTGCCGTCCTTGACAACCAAAACCTACGAATTGTATTTTCCCAAGAAATGGATAGTTCGATCTCTACGGCACGTGGGAATTATACCCTGTCCAATTCGAGTATTGTGGAAGCCAAATACCTGAAAAACAATGAAATTCAGTTGATTTTAGGACAAAAATTAGAAAACCGTTTTCATAATTTGCAAATCAAAATGCAAGACTGTGCGGGAAACCGTCTGGACACCCTATTAAGTTTTGGTTTAGGGCGTTTGCCAAAAGTTAATGAATTGATTATCAGCGAGATCATGGCGGACGAAAGTCCAAGAGTAGGGCTGCCCCTTGCCGAATGGGTAGAGTTGCACAATCGGAGTTCCGAAATCCTGACGCTAAAAGGCTTGATTTTTGAGGACAACGGCGGCTCGGTCAATTTGCCTGATCGCCTTTTGCAGGCAGGCGAGTATGTGGTACTTTGTGCAAGTACGAAAGCCGATAGTTTGCCTAATAGCCTCATTATCAGTCCATTTCCCTCGCTTACCAATTCGGGTGAAACCCTACGCTTGCGAAATATGGCGACTCAAGAACTCATTTTCGAGGTCAATTATTCGGATACTTGGTACAACCATTCGGTTAAGCGGAACGGCGGTTGGACTTTGGAAATCATTGATAAGGATAATTCGTGCTTGGAAAAGGATAATTGGACGGCTTCCATCGATCCTGCGGGTGGAACACCTGCTCGCCGAAATTCGGTTGCGAAAAGTCTGAAAGATACACTTCAGCCTGAACTTTTGGATTGGAAAATAGTAGATTTCGAAATAGGAAAAATACAATTATTTTTCAATGAAAGATTAGACACTATTTTTGCTAAAAATAAAGAACAATATGCAGTAAATCAGGAGCTTAGCATACGAAATATTAGCTTTATTGATAATAAAAATGTAGAAATTAGTATTGGAAAAATACAAGAAAACCGTTTGTACGAATTGGAAATAAGAAACCTGTCGGACTGTGCGGGCAATGTGGCTCGAAACCTCAAAATCCAATTTGCGAAAGGCTCGAAACCTGAATATGAGGAATTGTTGATTACGGAAATCATGGCTGATCCCTCGCCTGCGGTCGGTCTGCCTGATGCCGAATATTTGGAAATTTATAACCGAAGTGAAAAAATGCTCGATCTTGCTGAAGTACAATTAGCCGATGAAAATGCTAGGCTTGCTTTACCTCAAAAAATTATTTTTCCAAAAAACTATTTATTGCTTTGCCACGCCAGTAAAGTAGCTGATTTTCAGAAACTTATACCCAAAAATCAAGTTTTGGGACTGGCTAATTTTCCCTCTTTGACCAATGCAGGTGAAAAAATAAACCTTTTGGACAAACAAGGAAAAATTATATTTTCCCTCCTGTATTCGGATACATGGTACAAGTCAAATACCAAAAAACAAGGTGGCTGGAGTTTGGAAATGATTGACCCAAATGTGCCTTGTCGGGAAGGTGAAAACTGGGTGGAAACGGAAAATTCGAAAGGTGGCACGCCCGCACAGGCTAATTCTGTATTAAGACAAAATCCTGATAATCAAGCACCTACGGTTGAAACCTTGCAAGTTTTGAATGATACACTGCTCCACGTTCGTTTTTCGGAAAAAATGGATACAACTTCGATTTGGCAAGCAAAATACGAAATCGAGGGTGTAAGTATTCGAGGCAAAATTCTGGAAAACAATCGCGAAATACTGCTTTTGGTTTCGAGGCTTTCGAGTGCGAAAATGTATGCCTTGCAGATCGAAAATGCTAAAGACTGTTCAGGTAATAATATTGGAAAAGTACAAATTGTGTTTGGTGTGGGCGAAAAACCCAAACGTCATGAAATTCTGATCACAGAGTTCATGTCCGACCCTTCACCTGTAGTGCAACTGCCTGAAAATGAGTATATTGAAATTTATAATCCTACCAATAAGGTTTTACAATTAGGCGAATGTAGGATAAGCAATGGGCGGACAAGTTCGAAATTGCCTTTTATGCCTTTGTATCCAAAAGAATATGCCATTTTATGCCCAAATTCGGCAGTTTTGGAATTTCAAAGCCGTTTCCCAAAAGCTAAAGTTTTGGGAGTTTCGCCTTGGACAACGCTGGATAGTGAAAAAGGAAAATTGTTTTTACGAAATACGGACAAAGAAAATAATTTGATTTTTTCGGTCAATTATGACCAAACATGGTATAAAAACAAGGAAAAACAAAACGGAGGCTGGTCTTTGGAAATGCGAGATGTGGAAAATCCTTGCATAGAAAATGCGAATTGGGAAGCGGCTACCAATCCACAAGGTGGAACACCTGCGGCGGCAAATTCGGTTTCGCAAAAAGTACAAGACACGAAACCACCTGTTTTATTGAAAGTAGAAGCACTTGATAGTCTGCAAGTTAGGCTTACTTTCGATGAAAAATTGGACAGCTTGGACGCTACGAAAACCAATTTTAGGGTTTCGGAAAATGAAGTTGAAAAAATAGAAATTGGTGGAGAAAACTGGAATCGGGTGTTTGTGAAACTTAATAAACCTTTGGAAAAGAAAAAACGCTACATGGTATTTTTCCAATATTTGAAAGATTGTGCAGGTAATTTTGGAGGTTCGGAAATTCGCAGTGAGTTTGTTTTGGCGGAAAAAGCAAAAGCTAATGAATTGATTTTGAATGAAATACTCTTTAATCAACCTGTTGGCGGTGTGGATTTTGTAGAAATTTACAATCCTACGGACAAGTTTGTGAATTTGCAAAATTGGAAATTGGGCAATGTGGAAGAAGGAGAAATTAGGAATTTGAAACCTATTTCAGAAGATATTTTGGTAATTGAGCCGCAAGGGTATCGAGTTTTTACGGATAATATTGAGCAGTTAAAACGTCAATATTCGCAAGGTGTGGATACTAACTATGTGCAAATCAATGACTTACCAACTTATAATGACAGCGAAGGATCGGTAGTTTTGATGGCAGATGATGGCAGTTCGGAACGTTTGGATTATGACAAAGATTGGCATTTTGCTTTGATAGATGATCAGAACGGCGTGAGTCTGGAACGGATCAGGCTCGAAGGGCTAACGAATGATCGGCAAAATTGGCATTCGGCGGCGGCTCCGCAGTTTGGTACTCCTGGCTATAGAAATTCGCAGAGTCTTGGAAAAGTACAAGATATGAGCAACTGTACGGACATTGAAAATCCTATTTTTACGCCCGATGGGGACGGTTTTCAGGATTTTATGTTTCTGCATTTACGCTGTTTGCCAAATGGTGCGGTAGCTACTATTTCGGTTTTCGATTTGCAAGGGATCGAGATCAAACGTTTAGCTCAAAACCAACTTTTATCTACCCAATTCGCAATTCGCTGGGACGGTACAGATGACAGAGGGCAAAAAGCCAGACTTGGCTACTATCTGCTTCATATTCAATGGTTTGCACTCGATGGCAGTAGTCAAATTATCCAGAAAAAAGTAGTTGTTGGGGCGAAATTTTAGGAAAAAAAGCGATAAAGGTGGAGATAAAATCACGCCTTTATCGCTTTTTTATTTGGCTTATAAACTTAGGATTTTGTCAGCTTCTCTGATCCCCGACAGATATGCTCCATGAACCGTTCCGTTGTAGAGTCTGCTGGTGTGTTCGCCCGCAAAAAAGAGTTTGTTTTGGACGGTTTTCCCAAAATTCTCAAAATCATCTATAGAAGTTCCTACGTTCGGAAAGGAATAAGCACCGTAGGCATATTTGTCCGCAGACCAGCGCGTTACGGCTATTTTCGTGGGACTTGGAATGGTGCTTCCAAACATTCGGCGCAAGAAAACCATCGCATCTTGGCTAATTTGTTCGTTGGTTTGGGATTCGAGTTTCAAACCATAATTTCCAAATCCAAACGTAACCAGACCATTCACATTGGTAAAAGTTCGGAGGTTTAGGAAATAACTATACATACCTTTTTCGGCGGCATCATAGCCAAAATACTGGGTAGCTATATCCCAAAACGGTTGGTCGAAAACCAAGACCACTTTATTGACATAACCCATGATCATTTTGCTGATCAAGGCTTTTTTGTCATCGGGCAGTTCGGGCGAAAATTTTACGTCCCCTTTTTTGAGTACGCCCAAGGGCAAAGTAATGAGGCATTGTTTGCCAGTGAATTTTCCTTTATCAGTCGTTACGATTACGCCTTGTGAATTGTACTCGATTTGGCTTACTACGGTGTTGAGTTTGGGTTCTATACTCGCAAAGTTTTTAAAAATAATTTCATATCCTTCAGGAAACAAAACATCTTTGCCTTCAAATTTTTCGCCTGTTTGCCAGTTTTTTGCCGAAATTTGCTCAAGAGGTCCGCCTGTATCGAACTCATCATAGCTTGTCAAAGCCCATTGCGTAAATTGTTCTTGTAGATAATTGGGGCGGATTTGAGAAAAAGCTTGGGACAAAGGAATGTCGGTACTTATGCTTGCTCTCGAACTAACAAACTGTGCTTTTAGACTTCTATAATTTGCCGTAGTACTTGTAAAAGTGGCACTTGGGACTTCTTTGCCGTCCCTATCATACATCACAAAACTTTCGTCATTGGTCAAATAAGTTCTTGCTCCTGCATCTTGGGCAAGCTTGGTCAAGGGGTTTTGGGGCGAAGGTCCGTGTATCCAGCCTGCTCCCATATCGAAGGGAAAACCCAAAGCGTTTCGATCAGTCCAGACCCTTCCCCCTATCCTATCTCTTGCTTCCAAAACCACCACCTTTTTGCCTCTTTGCTGTAGGCGATGTGCCGCCGCCATGCCCGAAATACCTGCCCCAATGACAATAATCTGGTCATCGATGGTTATATTGGGATCAGGACTCGGACTTGGGTTAGACGAACTTCCTCCGCCACACCCTACCAAAATTCCAGCACTTCCCAAAATGCCTAATTTAATTAATTCACGTCTTTTCATGGTATTTATAAATTTTAAAGTAATAAATAGAGTTTATGAAGAAATCTGTAGCATACCCTTTAGGGTGTGCTAATATATTGATTTTCAAGCTATTACAAACACCCTAAAGGGCGTTACGCAAATTATTCATAAACTTTAACAAAAAAAAACAAATTTTTGCAATGATTTTTTATCCTAAAACTTGATTATCAAATTTATCCGACACTTTCAAAGTATCGGATAATTATGCAAAGTTACTTATCATTCATTTTATTCAAATGCTACTTCATAAGGCAAACGTGCCTGTAAGCCCTGCCAATGTTTGATTTGTGTGAATTTTAGGTAAGTAGGATACCACGCACCCAATTTTTCCTGAATTGATTTTTGTTCCAAACGGCTTTGCATTTCAGCCAATTTTTGGAAAAAATCTTTTTCTTGAGGATAATATTTGACCTGATATTTTTCCAATTTTGCTTTTTTTGCCGCCATGTCAATAGCTGTTTGCAAATTCCCCAAAACATCTACCAAACCGTTTTGTTTCGCTTGCTCGCCTGTCCAAACCCTGCCACCTGCTATTTTCAACAGGCTATCCAAAGGCATTTTTCTGCCTTCTGCTGCTTTTTGGGTAAATTGGGCGTAACCTTTTTCGATCATGGTCTGGATCATGGCTTGTTCGGCTTCGTTCATCTGGCGCGTGGGGTTGCCCAAATCCGAAAACTCGCCTGTGCTTACCCTGTCAAAACTCAAGCCTATTTTGTCCGTCATAAGATTTTGGGCATTGAAAAGCAAACCAAAAATACCAATCGAACCTGTAATCGTATTGGGTTGTGCCACAATCGTATCGCAGCCCATCGCCAAATAATAGCCGCCCGAAGCCGCCAAATCCGACATAGAAGCAATGACAGGTTTGGTTTTTTTCAAAAGTTGTACCTCACGCCACATCACGTCCGAAGCAATCAAACTGCCACCTGGCGAATTAATACGAAAAACTACAGCCTTGATTTTATCATTCAAACGGGCTTTTTTCAATTCTTCGGCTATAGTTTCCGAACCTGCGGTGCTTTCTGTACTTTTTCCCGAAGTAATTTCGCCCTCTGCCACTATCACCGCAATCCGATCCGAAGGCAAGGTTTCCTCGTCCTCGCTTTCCACTTTTTGGTATTTCGAAACGCTTAGGTATTTGATTTTTTCTTTTGTTTCGATCCCAATTTGTTTTTTCAAAGCCTCCTCGAAACCGTCCTGATAGACCGTATCCGTAACCAATTTGTATTTTAGGGCATCTTCGGCAGTTTTGACCAACATTTTGGCAGAAATATTTTTCAATTCCTCAAAAGGAATTTGGCGCGTTTGGGCAACCTCTTTGAGATAAAAATCATAAATTCCATTCAAATACTGGGTAATCTGCAAACGGTTTTCCTCACTCATTCGGTCGGTCAGGAAAGGCTCAACGGCACTTTTGTAAGTACCGACTCTAAAAACCAAAGGTTTGATGCCTATTTTTTCCAAAGCATTTTTGAAAAAAATCACTTCCGAACTTAAGCCGTTGAGTTCGATCATACCGCCCACGTTCAGGAAAATGCGGTCTGCTACAGAAGCCATAAAATAGCCTTTTTCGCTAAAATATTCGCCATAAACAAAGACAAATTTGCCCGATTTTTTAAATTCGAGGATTGCCTCCCGTATTTCCTGTGCCGTAGCATAGCCACAATTGGGATTCGAACTTTCCAAAACTACTCCCTTGATATTGGCATCTTTTGCGGCTTTTTCCAAAGCCTCTTTGATGTCGTTTAGCCCTGTAGATTGCATTTGCGTAAATTCTTCGGGCAATGGCAACCCTTCAAAGGGATTTTCTTCGGAGGTTTCTTTGATTTCTTGGTTCAGATTGAGTTTCAAAACCGTATTTTCATCAACTACGACCGTTTCTTTTCCACTCATTGAACCAATAAAAGCTAAAAAAAGAAAAGAAAGACCAAAAAAAACAGCTATGCCGAAAACTACGGCGATCATGGTTTTAATAAAATTCATATAAAAAGGATTTTAAGGTTTGTATTCCAAATCGATGCTAAATTTGTCGGGAAATTTTGGGGCGACGCTTTGATAAAAAGCCATAATCTGCCGCAAATCCTCATACATTTCCGTCAAAAAAATCACTTTGCCCACTCCTGCCGTTTTTTTGGCATAGTCCAAATAACCCAAAGCAATCGGCACGCCTGCGGTTTTGGCTACGTGATAAAAGCCTGTTTTCCATTTGGTTGCCAAGCCTCGAGTGCCTTCGGGCGTTACCAAAACGGTTAGTTCCTTGCGGTTTTCGAAAAGCTCGACCATGACCTCGACCATATTTCGGGGTTTGGATTGCTGGTCTTTTGGGCGGCGGTCGATAGGCAAAGCACCCAGAAGCCACAGAACAGGCCAAAGAGGAGTTTTTTGCCATTCTTTTTTGATAGTAAAACGGACAGGCAGACGCATGACCGCAAACGCCGCAGAGGTAAATACCAAATCCCAATTACTGGTGTGCGGGGCGGCAATCATGACACATTTTTTTATGTTTTTAGGCAACTGAACGTCAGTTTTCCAGCCTGCTACCCAAAAAACAATCTTGCCACAGGCATATAAAAACCATTCCTTGAAAAAATACAAAAGTTTCATAAAACAATGTTTCGTTTGAGAATCATTTGATTGGTTTTAGTAATAAAATATTCCAAGTGAGGGCTTGTCTGGTCGGTTAAGAAATTAATTTTTATGTTGCGAAGTTCTAAAGCTACCTGATAAGTACCAATCCAGCCATAATAAAACAGCAAGGCACTCGACAGACTCATCAAAACCCCTATCCAAAGTCCTATAATATAATTATAAAGTGCCAAAATAGAAAGCGGACACAGGATTCCCCCCAAAACTATAGGCAAGGCAAGGCGTGTAAAATTTAGCTCGACTTGTTTTAAATTTTTCAACAAATATTTTCGCGTTCGGTGTTGCTGAACTATATATAGTTCGTTTTCAGTAAGTTGCATTTTATTGCTATCACTCAAACGGCATTCCAGCCAAACGTCCTCACGCCGCCGAACCCAATCGTAATGGTGCGTATAAGAGGCATAAATATCGGGACTTGACAGGTTCGTAAAGTTTTGATAATCAATCTTTTGGAACGTCACTTCCCATGTACTTTGTGTAAAATTTGGTTTAGTCATTTTGTTTGGTTTGAGCCATCAAAGCCTTTAGTTCTGCCAATTCTTTTTTATCTTTTTGGGATTCTTTTTCGCTTTGTTTGGCATTTTCGAAAGCCTTCCGTAAGACTTCTTCGTTTGCTTTCATTTTTAGATTGTTTTTCTCCAACTCCTGTTGTTTGCGCCGCATTTCTTCTTGTGTAGCTACCAACTCTTCGAGATTTTGTCGCATTTCTTCCTCTTGGCTTCGGAGTTGCTCCTCACTTTGCTGCGAACGTTGGAGGAGTTCTTGAGTTCGTTTGTTGATTCGAGCCGTATTGATCGCACTTGCCACGCTTTCCCCCAACTGCTCGATGAGTTGGACTTTATACATTGGCAAAACTTCAAAAGAAGCCAATTCAACCACACCAACCACTTGTCCATTGGTTTTCAAAGGCACAAAAACCAAATTGCGAGGGAGAAATTCGCCCAAACCAGAAGTAATTTTAATATAATTTTCGGGAACTTCGGTCAGATAAATCGTTTCTTTTTCCAAAAACGCCTGCCCTACCAGTCCCTCACCTGCATATATTTTCCGTTCCAAAAAACGCTTTCTATCAAAAGCATAACAGGATTTGAGTTCTAAAATGATTTCCTTGCTATTTTCTTCTGTTTCCAAAATGAACAAACCTGCTTGGTTTGCCCCGATATATTTTACCAGATTTTCGACCAGAGAATCGTACAAATCATCAATATTTAGGACTTCTTCTCTTAAAATATTGGCAAATTTAGCCAAACCTTCCGAAGTCCAATTTCTGCGGTTGCGTTCTTCATTTGCCTCGGTCAGTTTTTCGTGCATTTCCTTAAGCGCCTTGCCCAGTTCGTCCGTTTTATCTACCTCAAAAATGATATTTTCTTTATTTTGGGCTATTTCGCTTGCCAATTTTTTGTTTTTTTCTAAAAAAAATGCCTGTTCATTCAGTTTTTCGATGAACTTGATATTGGTGATCAAAGTTCTCCGAACCATTTGAACAATAAAATACATGATAAAAGCCCCAAAAAGTGGAAAAAATAAGCAAAAAAGCAATAAATAAGACGTTTCGATGTAGGAAACATTTAAAAATCGTTCGCGAATATCCAAACCTGAAAGGTGTTGGTAAATAAAATACACATAATAAAGAAACCCTGGCAGCGTACCAACCAAAATAAAACTAAAATTGCGATAGACGATCAGAATAAAAAGGGTAGAAGGAAAAAACAAATGCACCAAAGGATAGCCATGCAACTGGGTTACGAAAAGGGGCGGATAGCAAAAAAGTAAAAAAGAAAGAGATAAACGCGCCAAAGATTTGTTGGTAAAACCGTAACGAAAAAGCCCGTACATGAGCAAAACGAAAGCATCAAAAACAATAGCCAAAAGCCAAGTTTGATGAACGGTTGTAAAGATCAAAGCTAAAATACCATAAAAAAGCAACAGTTTTTCCACAAAACGGTCTGCCTGTTGATACACTGCCTCAAAACTTTCTTTAATCGATACGCTTTGCATGGGTTTGTTTTTTTTGATTTGCTCTCACCTACAAAAAAACAATTTTTATACCTAAAAATCAAATTTTTCTTATTTTTGCCCCAAATGCACACAACAAAAACGCAATGAACGCAATTACCCAAACTCAATTTGAGTTTCCAAACCAACATGGTTTTTATAAAGGAAAAGTACGTGATGTATATTATGTTGCTGATAAAATGGTCATGGTCGTAACCGACCGTATTTCCGCTTTTGATGTAGTTTTGCCAAAAGGAATCCCTTACAAAGGGCAAGTTTTGAACCAAATAACTGCCCAATTTTTGGAGCAAACCCAAGATATTGTTCCTAATTGGCTTCAGAAAATACCACACCCAAACCTAAGCATGGGCATTAAAGCCGAACCGATCCCCATCGAAATGGTCGTTCGTGGCTATCTTTCTGGACACGCTTGGCGTGAGTATAAGGTGGGAAAACGCTTGCTTTGCGGAGTTCCGCTTCCCGAAGGTTTGAAAGAAAGCGACCAACTGCCAATACCCATCATTACGCCTTCGACCAAAGCGCACGAAGGACACGATGAAGATATTTCAGAAAAGGAAATTTTGGAAAAGAGAATCGTAAGCCATGAGGATTGGACACAACTCAAAAAATACGCTTTAGCCTTGTTCGAAAGAGGAACGGAAATTGCCGCCAAGCAAGGTCTGATCTTGGTCGATACCAAATACGAATTTGGAAAATATGAGGATAAAATTTATTTGATTGACGAAGTGCATACACCCGATTCTTCACGGTATTTTTATTCGGAAGGTTATGCCCAGCGTCAAGCGCGAAATGAACCGCAAAAGCAACTTTCGAAAGAATTTGTACGGCAGTGGTTGATCGAAAATGGCTTTCAGGGCAAAGAAGGGCAACAGATTCCTGAAATGACGGAGGAGTTTGTACAAAGTGTATCGGCGAGGTATATCGAACTCTACGAACGCATTACGGGTAAAAAATTCGAAAAGAAGTCCTATGATCAGGTTTTGGAACAAATCGAAAAGGCTGTTTTAGAAAATATTTGAGGCGTTTGTTGAAAATTGTAGTAAGAAATAGCCTTGCTACAATTTCTGTATTTTATTTCCTACCGACAGCAATGTAGTGATTATCAAGGGTTTCTATTTTTATGTGTTCTATTTTTTGTTCTAAAAACAAATGTTTTAAATCCGCTTCGTTAAAAGACCTAACCAATCGAGGATTGTCGTTGCGCCCTTTGCTTACTGTAATAATCACGAAGCGTTTTGCCAATTTGCACATTTCAGCAAAAACAGATTCGTATAATTCATTGTAATCCAATAAGTTAATTCCCAAAACCAAATCGTATTCGAAAAGATACAGCGGTTTCAAATCGTAATAAGGTGTGTGCGTAACTTTCAAATTTCCAAAACCGCCCTTGCCAACGGCTTGCAAAAGATTGACAAAACGACTTTCTTGTTCGACTGCCGTAACGGACAAATACCTAAAATTTTCTAATAATTGCCACAAAAACAAACCTCGACCGCTTCCTACTTCCAACACGTTGTCGGGCTGAATCCCTTTGAGCAAACTCACCAAACGGTCGAACAAAGTAAAATTCACGGGGCGCGAAAAAACGTGCAAAGGCAAATTTTGGTTATTGCCAATTTGGATCAGTTCCCGCATATCGCCTTCTGTAAGGTCTGAAATAGGTTTTTGGAACAGTTCGTTTCGCAGTAATTTTACTTGTGAAGGGTCTGCTGCCCAAATGCCTCTCACAAAAGCCGATGCCAAACGTTCGTGGTATTCGTATTGCATTTAGTTTTATAAATATTTTGTAACGTATTTCTCTCTCATTGCCGTTGTTTGTGTCTCACAAACAACATAGAAACACCCTACGAGGGCGTTTTACAAAACAAATCAAAATTCCAAAGTTCCAAAACGCTTAAAATGACCATTCATGCGGATAATTTCCTTCATGCGTTCGGTTTCCCGCACAATCGGAATGGCTTTTTCCAGATGTTCGAGCATATAATCAATGCGGTCGGTTTCATTAAAAATAGTTAGCAATTCGTATTCCTGTTTTTGCGAAAGCCCAATTTTATGCCCCAGTTTATAGGAAAGATAAGGCGTATCTTTGTCCGTCTGTGTCGTTATTTTCAAAATAGCGTACATTTCGGCTACTGCCTCTACAAGTTGAATCCGTTTGACAATATCGGCTTCCTCATCATTTTCCATATATTCGACCTCGCCGCCTGCGTAGAGTTTTTCGGGCATGGGATTGAAAAAAGTGTCCAATTTGAAAATCCGTTTCCCTTTCGTCCGAATATCAAAACGCCCATCAGAATAGCGATTGACCACTTCTACCAGTTCCACCTCCGTTCCAAAGGCTTGAACCGCCTCATCAATAAAAGTCGGGATACCAAAAGACGTATGATTATCGAGCAAATCATTGACTAATTGCCGATAGCGGGGCTCGAAAATGTGCAAGTTGAGGTCTTCGTTTGGAAAAACAATAATATTTAAGGGAAAAAGTGCAAGCATCAGCCGAATCAATTTTAGGATTAAAACCATAGAATAAAGCACAAAGATAATAAAAAATGTAGTTTGCTTTATTTCTTTTTGTATTTTCGCAAACTCTAAGCTAAATCTCAAATTATTATGTGGAAAGAAGAAAATAATAGCCTTGTTCGCCATTTCGAATTTGCTACTTTTATCGAAGCCTTTGGTTTTATGACGCAAGTAGCCCTTGTTGCCGAAAAAATGGATCACCACCCCAACTGGTACAATGTATATAACCGAGTCGAAATACGGCTTTCTACGCACGATGCGGGCAATACGGTTACGGAACGCGATCACAAATTAGCCCATGCCATTGATCAGATTTATGAAAAATAAACCATGCTTTTTGTGCTTTTTGGTGCTTTACCTTTTTTCTTGTCAAAAAAATTTCGAACCAGAAATCGAGCAGACAAAAGCATTGTTGGCAAAAGAAAAATATGCTGAAGCGATCAAAGAAGCCGATAAGATATTGGCAGTCGGGGAATTAGCCGAAGTGTATAATTTGCGTGGCGTGGCGCGGCTTTCGACCGAACAGTTCGATAAAGCCCTTCAGGATTTCAACAAAGCGATTAAACTGGGCGGTGAAAATCTTTCGTACAAATATTTTTACAACCGAGGAAATACTTTTTTGAAACTTGGCAAGCCCGAAGATGCGTGGCGGGATTATGAAAAAGCGGCGGAATTGGACTCTGCGGTTTTCGAAATTTATTGGAACAAGGCAAATGCTTTGGCACAGCTCAATCGCCACAACGAAGCCCAAGCCGATTTCGACAAAGCCATTTCCCTAAATCCCAACAACCAAATCATGTATTTACAAAGAGGAGTTTCGCTTTTGGCACTCAAAAATTACACTAAAGCCCAAGTTGATTTTGGAAAAAGCATCAAACTCAAACCCGATTTGGCACATGCCTACTACCTTTGGGCAGTTGCCGAAATGAGCCTTTCTGACCAAAAAACGGCAGAATATTTGGAAAAAGCCAAAAATTTGGGCAGTGCGGAAGCGGAAATTTTATTGGAAAAAAGAAAAGAAAACAAATAATTTAATACTGCCTTCATGATTAGCTAATAAATAAAGTGTTAATTTGCTATATTTTTCGCTTTTTTATTACTAAATCCGTTATTAAGGCAATTACCATGATCACTTCTCTCTTAAAAAGCACTGTGAATACCCAAAAAAAGACATATAGTTCGGCTGTGGTAATTTTTTCGGTTTTGCTTACGATTTATGCTTTCGTTTTGGCTATTGGCTTGATGCAGGCTACGCTGAAATTGGCTGGGCATACTTATCTAAGCGAAATGCTCAATAACCAAACAGCAAACCCCTTTGTCGGGCTTTTTATCGGGCTTTTGGCGACTGCACTGATCCAGAGTAGTTCGACCACTACTTCGGTTTTGGTACTTTTGGTGTCTTCGCGGCTTTTGGGGTTTCAGGAAGCGGTTTATATGATTATGGGGGCAAATATTGGCACAACGATTACCAGCACTTTTGTAGGTTTGAGTTATTTTAGTGATAAAAACGAATTTCGTAGGGCGATCCCGACCGCTACGGCGCATGATTTTTTTAATATTTGCAGTACCATTCTGCTTTTTCCTTTGGAGTATTATTTGGGTATGCTTTCCAAAACTGCTATCTGGCTCATAGATCAAATACCTTTTTTACAAATAAACGAAAAACCACTCAATTTTGATTTTAGCATTAGTAAGGCTTTGGTAAATCAAATAATCCAATTATTCGGTCAGAATATTTGGGTTTTGTTCGGTTTTTCGGTTTTGCTTCTGCTCGTAGCGATCAAACTATTTGCCCAAATCCTCAAATTTTATTTGGCAGAAAACGGAGAAACGCTTAATCGCTATCTTGACAAGGATTACAGGGCTTTGCTGACGGGTTTTGTGATTACCAGCTTGGTACAGTCGAGTTCGGCAGTAACTTCTATGATTATTCCTGTGTCTGTGGCTCGAAAAATCACTTTGAACAACGCTTTTTGTTTTATTATGGGTTCGAACGTAGGCACAACGCTTACGGCAGTTTTTGTGGCTCTTGACAATTCGACCATCGCCCTCCAGTTAGCCTTAGTTCATGTCCTGTTTAATGTGTTGGGCGTGATCGTCTTTTTTCCGATCCCTTTTTTGAGGCGCATTCCTATTATTTTAGCCAAAAAACTGGGCAGAATGGCTTGGGAAAACCAAATTTATGGCTTTTTGTATATCATCTGCACCTTTTTTCTCATTCCTTATATCCTCATTTCGCTTTCGAGGCTTTTTTAGGATACTCAATAAAAAATGGTTTTAAGTTTTTTGACCGAAATATCCGCCAATATGTTTAACTGTCCCATTTCTTTGTTCAGATCGGTATCTTTGTTTTTGATCAAACTTTGCTCCATGAGCCAGAGCAAATCCGCCATAGCCGTTGCCCCCAAACTAAGGCAAGTGCCCCGCAAATGGTGCAACTGTTTTTCCAAAGTTTTCAGATCAAACATTCTGTAACTGCTGTGAATACTTTGCACTTCTGCTTCAGTATTGTTTTCGAACGAAATCACCAACTTTCTTACCTGTTCTTTATTGGGCGAATTTTTTAAACGAACCACCTTTTCTTGGTTGAACAATACAATTTCAGGTGTATTTTTGGTTTTCAAACTTTGTACTTTGTCCAACAACATTTGTACTTTGTCGCTTTTCAAAGGCAATTCCATATAATCATTCATGCCCGCCAAAAGGCAACGGTCGCGCTCACCCATTTGCGGATTACTTCCCATGCCCAGCATAAAGGGACGCATTTCTGAAGTGCTGTTTTTGAGAAAAGAAGCAATTTCATAGACATTTATATTGGATCGCTGTAAGGAAAAAAATACAATATCGTATTTTTGTTTGCGCAAAATCTGTAATACCTCGACCAGCCCAGAGGCATAGTCTGAAACCAGATTATAGTTCGACAGAATTTCATTCAGTTCTGTATGGCTTCTGCTTGCTTCTACGGTCAGGATTTTGAGATCGTAGGCATGGCTGGGACTGGCGTGTGGTGTTCCCATAAGAATATTGTCTGATACTTGTTGCATAACCATTTTATTATTGAGTTATTTTTATACGTGAAACAACTTTTTGATAAAAAAAGTAGTTAATTTATTTCTTTTATAATAAAAACACGGACAAGGTATGTTGTCTTTTGAGTAGAAAAACACAAATCATACCAAAATAAAAAAACCCTCAAGGTTTTTAGTTCCTTGCGGGTTTTAGGCTATTTTTCTATTTAGAATCCAATTTTCTTGGTCATTTTGCCCACGTTAATTTCCAGCGCAAAAGTGTTTTTTCCCATTCGTTTTTACCCTGTGCCTCTGCATAGAGCATGAAATATTTTTGGGCTTCTGTGGAATTATTTTCTTGCCAATGCGAAAGCCCCAAGAGCAAAAAGCGTTCAGCATAATAACTCGGAAAGGCATTTTCTTGAGCCAAAAGCAACATCGTTTGCTTGGGCTTGGGTGGAGATAATTTCAGATAGGCTGTTGCCACGTAAATCTTCAATAATTCGCTATCGGCTTCGCTTGCCAGCTGGGTACAAACCTCAAAACGCTGTTCGGCAAAGGCTTTTTCGATGGCAGGAATTTCGTCTTGGGACTCCGTTCCTCGCTGTGCGTTGGTTGCTTGATATTGTAAAAGTGCTAAATTTTCTTCGAAAATAGCTTTTTCGGAAGGCAATACCAACCACAAGACAGTCCCTAAAGCCATGACAAGCATGGCGGCTATTTTCCAGACAGGAAAAAAGAAATGTCTTAGCGTATTTTTTCCCGAAGTTTGCGTTTGGCGCATGGCTTCAAGCTGTTGCTTAAAAACCAATTCACCAAACAGTTTTTCGAGTTCATCATCAGAATATTTTTTCATAAGGCTTTACAAATTTTGAAGTAATGCGAACAAATTTTACAATGCTGTGCTTTGCGTTTCAAGTACCCATCAGTTTGCGCAGTTTTTCTAAGGAATAATATTTCCTTTTTTTGACCGCTTCGCTGTCTTTAAAACCAAAATGGGTAGGGATTAAGTTAAAAATTTCTTTGAAAGATTTTTTTTCTAAATAAAAAAATTCCAAAATGCTTCGATCAGGGTCTTCTAATTGTTTGAGGGCTTTTTCGAGCATTTCCAATTCTCTTTCTCGCTGGGTATTTCCCTGCAAAATATCATCTATGTATTGGATCATTTTTTCGTCCGAAACCAATTCTTGGAAATGTTCTTGGTGATAGTTTTCATTTCGGAGAATGGCATTTTTATTTTTTTTGTAAAGACTTATATATTTTCGCCGTCCAATGCCAAAAAGCAGCGAGCAAATGCTGTACTGGCTGTTGTATTTGTCTTCGCCCACCAAACGGTACAAAGTGAGGAGAGCATCATGAAAAATCTCCTCCGCTTCTTCTACACGCCCGCCATTATGCAGTATGAAGGGCAAAATTCCGCTTTGAAAGGCTTTTTGACGGAGGTATTGGTAGTGTTCGCTAAGAAACGAACCTGTCCGAATCGCCTCGACTACGCCCTGTTCGGGTGCTTTTTGTGTCCCTTTCTCATTCATGGTTTGTGGCTGTTCCATACCGCCAAAGATAAACAAAAATACGTAAAAAAAACACTTTCCGCACCTATTAGGCAGGGAAAGTGCGTTGGCATCTATAACCTAATTTCCTGTTTCTGTACCTATTACCTCCTGTTTGAAAAAGGTCAAATTATTTTTATAAAAAAAATCAAAATTTTTATTCAAGAGCATAATTCGGTACAAAAAACCGCAAAATTATAAAAATTTTACAGTTTTCGTAATATTTTTTATTTGGCAAAACTCAAACCACTGTTTAGGATACTTGTCATTCGATCCACTATCCGTTTGTCCTTGCCTTGTGCGTCCGCTGCCATTTGGGTAAGCACCGCTTTTTCGTCTATTGC
>JAAFHK010000348.1:4163-4701 GCA_013297565.1 Cytophagales bacterium | reverse complement strand
GAAGTTCCGTAACTTTGGTAAAAAATCACTCACAGAGTTGGAGCAATTAGTTGCTGAAAAACAATTAACTTTTGGCATGGACGTATATAAGTATCGTCTTGAAGAAGATTAATTGAACGCTAACAATATTTTGAAAACTGATTTCTTAAAGTTTTGAACCCATGAGACACGGTAAAAAAGTAAATCATTTGGGAAGAACCGCACCGCACCGCAAAGCAATGCTTTCGAATATGGCATCTTCTCTTATTTTACATAAACGCATCACTACTACGATTGCCAAAGCGAAGGCTTTGCGCAAATATGTAGAACCTCTTTTGACAAAAGCAAAAGATGACAGCACTCATTCGCGCCGCGTAGTATTTTCGTACTTGCAAAACAAAGAGTCTGTAAAAATGCTTTTTGATGAAGTTGCTCAAAAAATCGAGAATCGTCCTGGCGGTTATACTCGTATCCTAAAATTGGGTAGCCGTTTGGGTGATAATGCCCAAATGTGTTTGTTGGAATTGGTTGATTATAACGATTTTATCACAACTGAAGC
>JAAFHK010000348.1:0-4153 GCA_013297565.1 Cytophagales bacterium | reverse complement strand
AACCAAACGCCGCCGTAACCGTAGAGGTTCGGGAAAAGGAGTTAAACAAGAAGGCGAAACTACTGAAACAGGAACACAAGAAAGTGTTGAAACTTCGGCAGAATAATTTTGATGATGAAATTCTAAAAATAACATTTTACCAAAAATGTTATTTTTTTTTGAAAAGGATTTGACGCTTGTTTCAATCCTTTTTTTATTACTTTTGCCTTTGTGATTTTAAATTGATTTTTGGTAAGTAAATTTTTATAAAAATGGCTATGTTTCGTTACGAACTCTTTTTACAAGCCGCAGGTGGTGGTAGTATGCAAATGATTAACTTGCTTTTTATTGCAGGTTTTATTGGTATTTTTTATTTTTTCATGATTCGCCCTGGACAAAAACGCCAAAGAGAGCAGAAAAAATTTGTTGAAAATTTGAAAAAAGGTGACGAAGTGGTTACGGTTGGAGGGGCTGTAGGCAAAATCCTGACTATTGAAGATGCCTTTGTGATTTTGGAAGTGGATAAGGGTGTAAAAATGAAATTCGAAAAAAGTAGCGTTTCGTTCGAACATACTAATTTGTTGCGTCAGCAAACAAAAACAGAGGCTTAGGAATTTTTGAGATGATGATTATAGATAATTCACGGGAAATTTGGTTGTATTTACGTAAAATTCAGCGTTGGGACTGGCGGGCTATAGGGCTTTGTTTTTTGGTTTCTTCTTTGGTTTGGTTATTTACAGCTTTGAATAAAACCTATACAACCTTTATTTCCTACCCGATTCGTTTTACTTACGACCAAACCAATATTGTGCCTTTGCGCGAACCTCCTCAAAGGATTATGTTGGAGGTGAGTGGGAATGGTTGGACTTTGATGCGCCGTAATATTGGGATTGGTATGAGTCCTTTTGCTATCAAAATTACTAATCCTTTGAGTTACAAGAACTTAGCTTCGAGCAAACTGCTTTCTGCTATTTCTGATAATTTATTGGATTTGAAAATTTTGCAAATTCAGCCCGATTCTTTGCTCTTTGCTTACAGTCGCATTATCGAAAAATCCGTAGTGGTTCGTTTGGATCAAAGTAAATTGCGTTTGCAAAAAGGCTACCGTTTGGCTTCGGATATTCAGATCAAACCCAAATTGGTTTCTTTGAAAGGGGCGGATAGTTTGGTGAGGACTTCGCCCGATACGCTGTATGTAGAGCCTGATGATGAGGAAATTAATGAGGATTATAGCGAAAAATTGCAGATTAATTACCCAAAACACACCTATTTGAGCTGTAGTGTCGAAAAAGTCATGGTTAGTTTTAAAGTTGAGCCTTTCAAAGAACTGAACCGTTTGACACCCATTACTTTCGTTAATTTTCCTAAAGATTCAAGCGTTTGGGTTAGAGAAAAAGAAATTGAAGCAAGTTACTGGCTTGATAATCAAGTAGATACAAGTCAGTATCAAACAGACAGTTTGCAGTTAGTTGCGGCTTTTGACAAAATTAATTGGAAAGATTCGACCATTACGCCCCAAATTCTGGGAATTAGTGAGGAAACGGAGGTTTATTTGAAACCTGCTAAATTGAAAGTTTATGTCAAAAAAAATAGGAATAACGGGCGGTATCGGAACAGGTAAAAGTACGGTTTGTTTGATTTTCAAGGCTTTGGGCGTACCTATTTATGATGCCGATTCAAGAGCTAAATATTTGATGCGTTCTGATCCTGTTTTGATTGATCAAATCAAAAAATATTTTGGTGAGGAATGCTATTTGGCTGATAATCAATTAAATACTATTTTTTTGGCACAAAAAGTTTTCCAAAATCAAAGCCAATTAGATTTGCTCAATCGTCTTGTTCACCCACAGGTTCGCCAAGATATGCAACATTGGGCTTTGCAATTTCCCGAAAAACCCTATTTACTCAAGGAAGCGGCTTTGATGTACGAAAGCGATTCGTATCAGGATTTGTACAAAATTATGGTCGTAAGCGCCCCGCTTGAGTTACGAATCGAACGAATCCGAAAGCGCGATCCACAACGCACAGAAGCCGAAATTAGGGCGATTATTTCCAAACAAATGCCACAGGAAGAAAAAGAACGCAGGGCGGATTTTGTCATCGAGAATGATGGCGAACATTTACTGATCCCACAAATATTGCCTTTGCATAAAATTTTTATACAACATACCTTAACCCAATAGCGTTTTATAAAACGAAATGTTTATCTAAATTACAGGTATGAAAAAAACAGGTTTATTACTATTTTGTATAAATATTGTACTTTATTGCTTTTTTCCTACAATAAATTTTGCTCAAACCAGCGCAAAACCATGTTTTACTACGAATGTGGTTCGAGGCTGTGCGCCTTTGGAAGTAGAGGCTTTGGACTGTTCAGGAGTTGCTTCTAACTTGATTTTTTACAGTTTTGTCAATGATGCAGAGGGCAAGCCTTCTTTTCAACAAAGTGCTAAATATACTTACACTAAAGCAGGAAAATACAAAATTACGCAGCTGATCAATAGTGGGGCAGGGGGAGCGCGTTCGGACGGAACTTATGAAATAGAAGTTTTTGAGCCTGAAAACCCAAAAGTAGATGTAAAAGTTTGTGGAAATGGTTTGGTAGTAACCACTATCAGCGCCCAAGCCGATCCAAACAGATATTTTACAATACGTTATGAAAATGCTGGACGAGAGGAAATTGTGCCGCCCAATATTCCCATCAGTTATACTTACAATACAGGTAATTCGAATAGTTCACAAAAAAATTTGATAGTTAATTCCTATTTGCGGGGAAGTACGAAATCTTGTGGGGCTTTTGTTCAGATTATTCAACCGATTAATCAAATTCCACAGCCCGAATTGAACGAAATCAAACTGTTGGCGAATGGTGATATTGTGGTAGGTTTTAAACTGGGGGCAGATGGGGTGCATCGCCTTTTCGAAACAAGCACCACGGGCAAGAAACAAACGATAGATTTGCCGAATAAAACCACTGAAATTATACTTTCAGGGCGAAATATTCGAAATGAAACCTATTATTATACCTTGAGTGCCTTTGATCAATGTTTGGGTTCGGAAGCGGTGGCGAATCAACGGCTTAATACCCTTAATTTGAGGCTTGAAACGCCCGCAGCCAAAAATACGATTCGCTGGTCGGAGGCGGAATTTTCAAACTTTGAAGCCTATCGAATTTACAAAGATGACAAATTAATAGAAACGATTACCAATCGGCGACTTACAGAATATGATGATTTTGAGGTAACTTGCCGCAAACAATATTGTTATCAGGTCGAGGCTATTGCTCAAAGTGGAAAAATACGCAGTTTGTCGCCTCGCCAATGTGTCCAGACAAGTCCTTTTGCGCTTTTGCCCTCCATTCCTTATTTACTTTCGACAGTTGATGCCCCAAATGTGATCAAACTTCGCTGGGACTTGCCTCAAAATCAGGCAGTTAGCAAAATGATATTGTATAAATCTTTGGAAGGAAATACGCCTTTGCAAATCGAAATTCCACCAAAATCGACCGAATATGAGGACACGAAAGTTAATACAATGCACACCGAATATTGTTATCAGGTGGCTTTTTTTGATGATTGCGGCAATTCTTCGCCTATTACGCGTAAAAGTTGCCCGATTCTGTTACGCCTCAAACGCAATAGTGAAAAAGCAAAACTTGAATGGAATGATGATCAGCTTTTGCGATTCGAATACTTTGTCGAGCGCCTTGACGAGGACAATAAAGTAATTCAAACTTTTGCGACCCAGCGCTTGAATTTGTTTGAAGAAGAAGGAAATAATTTGGAAAAGCAAATTACAAAATATCGTATTAGGGCAATTTTGCCGCTTAGTAATCGGGTAACTTATTCTAATATAGTTTCCTTTCAGCAGAAAGCTAAGATTATTATGCCCAATGCTTTTTCGCCCAATAATGACGGTTTAAATGATGTTTTTTCGGTTAAAGGATTGTATATCAAAGACTTCAGAATGCAAATATTTGATCGTTGGGGAAATATTGTCCATGTTTTGGAAAACTTGAACCAAACTTGGAATGGCACAAGCGAAAGCAAAATCACGCCTGCGGGTGTGTATATTTATACGATTGAAGCTACCGACACGCTTGGCGAACGCCTTGAACAAAAAGGAACGATTACGATTGTTCGTTAGGCATAGCCCAAAATTTTATAACTTATAT
>JAAFHK010000347.1 GCA_013297565.1 Cytophagales bacterium | reverse complement strand
GAAACACCGCCCGATCAGCTTCCTTGGAATTTGATTGTGCGGGAAGGAGCTGAACAGGTGCGAAGTTGGAATCTGCCCGAAGCCGTTGATAATCCCTTATTTGGCTTGCCCGAAGTCCCTCGCAAATTCAACCTGCCCGAACTCCCTTTTCTTTTTTTGCGGCGCTACGAACGCCCTCATGCCGAAATATTTTTTGGTAGATCGTTCTATATCAGGGACTTATACAATCGAATTACGGACTCAAATGCCGCCCCAGTGATCTTTCTTTACGGTCAGTCGGGCGTAGGCAAATCCTCCCTGCTCGATGCGGGTTTGTTGCCGCGTTTGGAAGAAAAATACGAAGTGCGTTACATACGGCGTGTTCGAAATCAAGGTTTGTTGGGTACGCTGTATTTGGCTATGCAGGACGCTTGGCAAGAAAAAACAGAACTAACTGGAAATGAACCAATTAGGCAAGATGAAAAAATAATTTCTGCCCAAAAAGCACAAAAAATTCGTCAATTAGAAAGCCTTGCCCAAGACCTCGATTCGGATTTGCAGGACGATATTCAAGATTTGATCAAAAAATTGGTAGAAAAAAAACAACCCGAATCTTTACAGATAGTTCCTGAAAACAGAGAAAATACCAAAATTTGGCACGAAGCGAATAGTTTGCAAAAATATTGGCTACTGTTGGAAAAACGCTATCAAAAACCCTTAGTGATGATCCTCGACCAGGTAGAGGAAATGCTGACTCAACCTAATGAAAAAATAAAAGACGAATTTGAAATGCTTTTGGAGGAGCTAAAAAACCTTTTTGGTGATCCTGCTTTTCTGCCAAAAGGCAAAATTATTTTGAGCTATCGCAAAGAGTATCACCCCGAAATAGAGGAGGGGTTCAAAAATTTCAGTATTCCGCGCGAAAGGATATTTTTGAAACATTTGAGCCGAAAAGATATTGTAGAAGTAATACAGGGACTGGCAAGTAACGAACGCCTCCGCAAACAATACAAATTACAGGTCGATACGAACCTTCCTGTCATTATTGCGGACGATTTGCTCGAGGATCGGGATTCTTCTATTGCCCCTGTTTTGCAAATTTTGCTTACCAAAATGTGGCAAAGGGTCGAAAAAGACGAAACGCCAATTTTCTCGATTGATCTCTACCAAAAACTCAAAGGCGAAGGGATTCTGATGAACGATTTTTTTGATCAGCAGATCGAAAAAGTTCGAGCATGGAATGCAGATATCGAAACTTCAGGTTTTGCCCTGTCCGTTTTGAACTTGCATACTACGCCTATTGGTACTTCGAGAATGGTTAGCCAAGAAGATTTATGCAAACGTTATCCTCATTTAAGCGAACAGCTACCTGCTTTGTTGCTCAAATTTAAGGAGTTATACTTACTAACTGACACTGCTCCAAATGCCACAACTCTGGGACACGACACGCTTGCCCCACTCATTGCGAGGGAGTTTCAGCGTTCGGATAGGCGCGGACAGCGAGCTGCAAGGATCATAGTTAGCAAAGGTGTGGATTTTGAAAAAGATCAAAAAAATCTGATCGATCCTGCTGATTTGCGCATTGTGGAGAATGGATTGACGGGTATGCGCACACTCAACGAAATTGAGGAACGTCTTTTGGCTTTGAGTCAAAAAAGAAGGGACAAATTAAGAAGAATACGTAAATTGGTACAAGCTGCTTTTGTGTTTCTGTTTCTGCTTATTACGGCTTCTTTCTTTTATGCCCAATACGAAAGCCGAATAGCACGCCAACAAAGGCAAAGAGCTGAATCACAAACCCTAAAAGCAGAACTTCAAAGACAAAAAGCAGATTCGGCTTCTAAAAAAGCGTCTTTAAAAGAACAAGAAGCTATAAAAAGTGCAAAAATTGCTTATCAAAAAGAACAGGAAGCTATAAAAAGTACAAAAATTGCTTATCAAAAAGAACAAGAAGCCAAACAAAGTGCTATACAAGCACAAGCAAGTGAGCAAGAAGCCAAAATAAGTGAGAATAATGCTCTTAAAAACAAAAAAGAAGCTGAAGGAGAGCGCCAAGCCGCCCGTCTTAGTTCCATTGATGCCGAAATAGCGCGCTATGCCGCTGACCTAAGTAGCGAAGAATCCCGTTATGGAACGTACAAAGCAAAGGCAAAAGAGTTGGCAGTACAATCTGCGGCAATTAGTGAATCGCCCGATCTGAAAATTGTTTTGGCACTGAACGCTTATCAACTAAATGATTACGCTTACACCCGACTCGATCAGGAAGTAAATCAAATTTGGCGAGCCTATACCAATTATATGGAAAAACAACAAGGCGAACTACGAGGATACGCACGAGCAATGGGGCGAAATATAAAACTTACTTATGATAGGTTGAAAACTTTGGCACAAAATCGCCACACTTCGAGCCAAATTTTTGAGGCGCTTCGCAAAGCCTATCTCCGCAACAATCCGATCAAACAAGATTTTCTCTTTGATGCCGAATCTTGGAAATTGGCTCGACTCGAAAACCAAAAAATTGTTCTAAATAGCAAAAAAGGCGAAGTAATTTTTACAAGTTTGCAGGAAACCTATCCTGCTTTGCTTCCTTTGCCTTCCGAAGTTTATAATCTTACACCAAACCAAACTTTTCAATACAATTCGATAGCCGAAACTCCACAAGGCATTTATGTTGGCGGAAAAAATGGGCAAATCAAATTTTTTGGGCGTGGGACAATTTCGCAAGTCCAAAATATAGGTTCGTACCCAAGCAGTATTTTGTCAATGGTTTATATGCCCCTGATCAACACTTTAGCCTTTACTTATGAAAATAAGATAATTTTACAAAATATAGCCCTCAATACAAAGCAACAAATCGAAATTCCGCAGACTTTGGGCATCAGACACCTTACTTTGATAGAAGAAGATAAAAATACGTATTTACTTGCCGCCGACAACAACGGAACGGTTTCGATCTGGGACGCACAACACCCCGAAAAAGGTTTTAGCAAACTCAATATCGAACTGGGTAAATCGAGCCTCCAAACCATGCATTTTTTCAAAAATGCTAAAGTGCTGATGGTCGGAAATGGCAAAGGCGAAGTTTTTATTATTCTCAATTTTTCTGTTCAAAAAGCCCAAAACGGCGAAAAATTCACCATACAACGCAATCTATGGCATCGAGGTATGGTTAAGGAAATGGCGATAAGCCCCGACAAACGCTTTTTTGCGACCGCAGGTTTTGATGGTCTGGTGCAGATGTGGCGCATAGGCAATGATTGGGCAAATCAACTCAAAAAACAGCCAGACCTTGTAATCCAAGAATCAAGTAAGATTTTGGGACTAACCTTTGATGCCAGTAGCCAGTATTTGATTTTTAATGACGAGGAGAAGCTCCGAATTTGCCCTACCAATCCAAACGAATTTTATAAAAAACTGTGCCTCCAAAAAACGCGCGATCTGACCAGCGATGAGTGGAATGTGTATATGGGCGAAATTAAACTTTCAGAATGTGTGATTTGTAAATAAAACCAATATGATCAAATCTTTACTTGCCAAACCTTTTGCCCAGTACGTTGTCAATCAACAAAAAAAATGGGCTTTCGAACCCGAAAAAACACAACAAACTGTTTTTGAATATCTTATACGAACTGCCCAAAAGACCGTTTTTGGAAAAGATCACGATTTTAGAGGGATTCGAACTTTTGCAGATTTTCAGGAGCGCGTACCTGTGCGAGATTATGAAGCCTTAAAACCCTATATCGAACGAATTGTACAAGGCGAAAACGACATTACTTGGCGTGGAAAACCCGTTTATTTTGCCAAAACTTCGGGAACTACTTCGGGAACTAAGTACATTCCCCTTTCCAAAGAATCCGTGCCTTTTCATATCCAATCGGCAAGAGATGCACTTTTGAATTACGTACAAGAATCAGGTGAAGCGAAATTCTTGGACAAAAAACTCATTTTTCTTTCAGGGAGTCCTGTTTTGGAAACTAAAAACGGCATTTTTACAGGGCGGCTTTCAGGTATTGTGAATCATCATGTTCCTAATTATTTGCGCCGCAACCAAATGCCTTCCTACGCCACGAATTGCATAGAAGATTGGGAAGAAAAACTCGACAAAATTATTGAAGAAACCCTTAGCCAAGATATGTCGCTGATTTCGGGCATTCCGCCATGGGTGCAGATGTATTTTGACCGAATTGAGCGCAAAACAGGTAAAAAAATCAAGGACGTTTTCCCTAATTTCTCCGTTTTTGTGCATGGAGGCGTTAATTTTGAACCCTACAGCGCCAAACTTTATGAATCAATCGGTAAACGAATCCCAACCATTGAAACTTATCCTTCCTCTGAAGGTTTTATAGCCTACCAAACTTCCCAACACGAAGAAGGTTTGCTCCTGCTGCTCAATCATGGTATTTTTTATGAGTTTATTCCTGCCGAAAATTATTTTGATGAGAAACCTAAACGCCTGACAATCAGTGAAGTAGAATTAGGGAAAAATTATGCCCTTGGGATGAATACCAATGCGGGACTCTGGGGATATTCGATAGGTGATACCGTGCGGTTTGTAAGCAAAAATCCTTACAGAATAGTTGTAACAGGCAGAATCAAGCATTTTATTTCCGCTTTTGGCGAACACGTGATAGGTTCGGAAGTGGAGCGCGCCATGCAGTATGCCATGTCGGTTTTTTCAGAAACCGAAATTACCGAATTTACCGTTGCTCCACAGGTTACGCCCTC
>JAAFHK010000346.1 GCA_013297565.1 Cytophagales bacterium | reverse complement strand
TTCTAAAAATATAAACTTTTCATAAAACAATGAAAACAAAAATAATCATTCTCTTGCTGTCAATCTTTACTTTTTCGTCTTGTAAAGATTATTTGGACATAAATGCCGATCCGTACTTGCCACAGCAGGGACCTCCGCATTTGTATATCCCACAAGTTCTCTATGCTATGGCAGAAGGACCTATGTTTGATGCGCGGTTTATTGGTTTCTATACCCAAAATTTCCATTGGTCAGGGGCGGCATATAACTACGATCTACATGGTAGCCCTAAACAAATTTTGACTACTTTAGGTCTGAATTCGAACCAAACATGGCGAAATCACTATTGGAGCATTGGCTCAAACTTGAACCAAGTTGAGTTGCAAGCCAAACAGCGCGGACTGTCAAAATATGTAGGTATTTCTAAAGCCATTAGAGCATGGAGCTGGCTTACCGCCACAAGCCAATTTGGAGAAATGCCTTTTGATGAGGCTTGGGACAATACCAAAACCAAATTCAAATACAATACCCAAGAGCAAATTTTTGCGGGAATTGAAAAACTAACGGACGAAGCCATTGCCGAACTTTCCAATCCGCAAGGCACAGAAGATACTGCCCTTCCTTCTGGTGATTTGCTCTATGGAGGCGATGCCCAAAAATGGATCAGATTTGCCTATGCCGTAAAAGCACGTTTAGCACACCGTTATTCCAACAAAAGAAATTATAATCCTGCCAGAGTCATTGAGATGGCTGACAAGGCTTTTGCCAATAATACCGAAAATGCTACCATCAAATTTACTAATTTGGCAACGGATATTTCTGACCGCTTTAGTTTTATGGGACCAACAAGAGCCAATTTTGGCAATGCTCGGGCAAGTAAAATGATAGTGGAATTGATGAATGGCACGCATTTTGGCGGAAATGTCGATCCAAGAATCGACCTGATGTTGCCTAAAAGCCCCGATGGTCAGTTTAGAGGAGTAGAGGTAGGAATAGGCGTACCGACAGGTCAAACAGCGGCTTTTCCGCAACTCTATGGAAAATATATTTTCCAAAATACAGCCCCTTATCCTTTGATGACCTATGCTGAAATGCAGTTTATCAAAGCCGAAGCCGCTTTCAAACAAAACAATCGGGAATTGGCTCGTACAGCATTGATCAATGGCATCAAGGCACACGCCGAACAAGTAGGAGGCGTAACTGTAGCAAATATGGACGCTTTTATAGCAAGAGCCATTCCAGCCGCCGCACAGATCGAACTCAAGCACATTATGTCCCAAAAATACATTGCTCTTTATGGCAATACGCACGAAACATGGGTAGATTTACGCCGTTATGCCTATGATCCTACTGTTTTTATGGGCTATCAGATGCCTACCGTTTTCCCTTCCAATAATCAAGGAAAACCTGTTCAGCGCTGTCACCCGACCTCATTCTCTGAAGAAGATTGGAACAGAGAAAACCTTGAAGCAGTGGGCGGTATGGCACTCGATTATCATATCAAACCTGTTTGGTTCTCTATCAAAGACTGAATTTCAAATAAAACAACGGCAAGGAAATTATTTTTCCTTGCCCTTTTTTTATTTTCCTGAAATTTTTAAAATTACTTTTCAGTTCTATGCAACCCTTCCCTTGCTTCCTTGTCTTTTGAATAATAAATAATGCGAATCAGGGGTTTAAACTATTTATTTTGCTCAAAAAAAGCCTTTTTATAAGGCCGTAGGCGTGAAATCTTAGTAGAAAATATATCTTTCTCAAATTTGAACCCCTTTAGGTGTGAAATATTCCGAAAAATGCCCAAGATTTCAGCCCTAAAGGGCTTTTTTTAAAGTTCTGATTCGCATCAGTATACTCAAACTAAAATGGTTTTCACGTAAAAACGAAGTTCTTGTTCGTTTCTGTGGCGAACAGGAATGTTCTCCGTACAAAGGCAATTTTGTAGGACTTACGCAATTTTGAAAAATTAGCAAACTAAAGCAAGTCTGACCGTAGGTCTGACGTTTAAATACTGCTTTTTCGTGCGTCAGACCTACGGTCAGACTTTAATTGCGTAAGTTCTATTTTGATTGAGTATAATTTAAAAAAATGGTTTTACTTCTAATTTTTACAAACATGGCTAAGGTATTGAAAATCTGCGTTTTATTGTTTTTTGTATCGATCCAGATAGCTTTTGCCCAAACCGAAAATCGTCAAATTGGCGAATTTTCCGAGTTAAGCGTAGGCGGTTCATTTGATGTGTATTTGAAACATGGCTCAAAAGCCGAACTCAAAATAGAAGCCCAAAATGTGAAACTTGAGGATATTGTTACCGAAGTTTCTGGAAAAAAATTGCTGATCAGACTGCGTGAGGGTATGTGGAACACGAACGGGCGTGCAGGCAAAATTTGGCTTACTTATACGGCTCTCAAAAAAATTAATTCGAGTGGCTCGTCGGACATCGAAGCCGAAGGTAAGATAAAAGGCGAAGAATTAGAGATTTCTTTAAGCGGTTCGGGAAATATCACCGCAGGAGTGGAGCTGACCCGTTTAGAAGTAAATATTTCAGGATCAGCCGATGCCCAGCTAAACGGAAAAACCCAAGAGCAAGAAATTACCATTAGCGGATCGGGCGAATTGAAAGCTGTGGATTTGGAATCAGACAAAGCGGAAATTTCAATATCGGGCAGTGGTGATGCTACCGTTTATGTAAAAGAAGAAATTGAGGCAAGGGTAAGCGGTTCCGGAAAAGTAAAATTTAAAGGAAACCCAAGCCGACAGATCACCAAAAGCAGCGGTTCGGGAAGTGTGAGTTCTCTGTAATCAAGCAAGACCGTTTTTTCTAAAAACCTGCAAAACGTTTAGTTTTTGTAGGTTTTTGTTTTTTAACCAATTTTTAACTAAACATAACATTTTTCTAAAAAATATGTTTCAACATTTTCTTTTGGTGATTCTGGGCGGCGGTTTGGGTAGTGCCGTTCGTTATGCCTTTTCATTGAGTTTAAATGCCTTTTTTCCTAATTTCCCTTTGGGAACTTGGTTAGCCAATATATTGAGTTGCTTGATTTTGGGTATTTTGATCAGCCTTTTCGAAACCCGAATTTTAAGCGAAAATGCCCGAAACTTGCTTGTCATAGGCTTCTGTGGTGGCTTTAGCACCTTCTCTACCCTCATCAACGAACTGAATATTTTATTTTCCAAAAATTTTCGTTTCGATACCCTTTTGTATCTTTTAGGAAGTTTAATAGCAGGTTGGCTGGCTTTGCTTTTTGGGCTTTATTTGGGCAATAAAATGACATAATTGTTAAAAAAATGTTTCTTGTAACTATTGTACCCAAAAATTACGTATAAGCAAGGGAGATTAACCCTAAATAAAAAAATTTACACTGCATGAAACGATTTTTGGAAGACAATCTATCGGGTAACCTACTTACTCACAGTGTTTTACACAAACAGCAAGCCGTTCAACTATCAGATATTGACCTCCTCCGCCAAATGTGTGCAGTTCAAGCTCCTTCGGGGAACGAAAGCCCCATGACCAAATTCGTTTTGGACTATGTAGAACGCAACAAACATCTTTGGAAAGTACAGCCCGAAGTGGTATATGGTGATGATTTTCAGGATTGTGTTATGCTGGTTTTTGGCAAACCGAAAACGGCTATTTTTGCTCATTTGGATTCCATTGGTTTCATGGTTCGTTATGGAAACGAATTGGTCAAAATAGGTAGCCCAAAAGCCCGAACAGGTTACAAACTTGTTGGAAAAGATTCGCAAGGCGAAATAGAAGCCGAAATTGTGGTGCAAAAACAAAGTGGCAAGCACAAAAACCTCCAAACCAAACTTACCTACAAAGCAAGTCGCCCTATAGAAAGAGGAACGGAATTGGTTTATAAAGCCGATTTCAGAGAAGATGAGGATTTTGTTCAATCACCCTATATGGATAACCGTTTGGGTTGTTGGAATGCCCTGAAAGTTGCCGAAACTTTGGAAAATGGTATTATTGCTTTTAGTTGCTGGGAAGAAGTAGGCGGCGGTGCGGTGGCGTATTTGGCGAAATATATGTACGAAAAATATGGAGTACGAAAAGCCTTAATCAGCGATATTACTTGGGTAACTAAAGGCGTACATCATGCACACGGAGTCGTCATTTCTTTGCGCGATAGTTTAGTTCCTCGCCGTTCTTTTATTAATAAAATCGTTGAATTGGCTAAACAAGCGGCTGTTCCTTTTCAGTTGGAAGTCGAAGATGCAGGAAGCAGTGATGCCAAAGAACTTCAGCGAAGCGATATTCCGTTCGATTGGTGCTTTATAGGCGCTCCTGAAGACAATGTCCATTCGCCTGAAGAAAAAGTGCATAAAAAAGATATTCAAGCCATGCTCGAATTGTATAGGTTTTTAATGAAAAATTTATAATTAAAAAAGGGTGTATAAACGATTTGCTTTATACACCCTTTTTGGTTTAATCCTCATTCAAAAAAATCTACCGAAAGTCCAAACATCAGATTGACTGTTTGCCCGTCATGAGTACTTAATTTTGACCATTTATTGCCATTTTTTTGAAAACTTAATGCTTTTTCTTCAGAAAAAGTACAAGAAAACAATAAATTATTTTGTTTCTGTTCAATTCCTACCCATTTTTTATTTTGATCAAAATGTCCTAATACACTCACTCCCAAAAATATTCCTTTTTTAGGAAAAATAAGATGATAAGGGCGAAGATCAATCATTAATTTTGAAGTTCCTAAAGGAAAATC
>JAAFHK010000344.1 GCA_013297565.1 Cytophagales bacterium | reverse complement strand
AGAAATAGACCCTGCTGACCTTCGAGCCAAAGAACAGGGCGAAATGGACAACATGATGGATCAGATTAGGAAAATGTACGGCAATGCAAGCACAGGTAATGGACAAAGGTTCGAGGACGAAAAAAAAAAAGGCAGAGCAGTTTTAATGGACGAGTTTGAAGGCTTGAAAGTGCAAAGAAGAAGCTATAAACGCTACGTAACAGGGCAAAAACAGCCTTCAAGACGCAAAGAAACGCAAATTGTTTTTGCCCTTCCTGAACACACCGAATCGGCAAGACTTTTGGAAATACCCGAAAAACAAGTAATTCAGCCCGAAAAAGCGGTTCGGATTTTAGAAGTAGAAGTTGCTGTAAAGGAAAGCGAAAAATTGGAAAAAATGGATCGCATTTTGGTTTTTGAAAGTCCTAAAGTCGAACTGATGGAGGCGGAAACTGACATAATTCTGGAAAACAGGCTTGAAAAAATGCCTAAAAGTAAAGGAAAAGTATCGGTATCGGGGTTTCAAACCCTTCATGATGAATATGAAACGGCAGGTTTTATGGAATGGGTAAATCCAAAATTTGCCTAACACCAATCTTTGTTAAAGTGAAAAAAACGGTGATGAAGTGAAATTTTACATTTTTCTTCTGAAACACACAAATATCCTATGGCGTTTCGCTGTAGGTTATTTTTTTGTCAAAAAAATCTTGCTTTTAGATAATTTTTTGGGAACTTTAGCCGTATTTTCCTTGTTATGGTGAAAGTTTTAACAAGCAACTAATCGACTATGGGATTGTTTAATTCTTCTGAAACAGAGTTCCGTCAACTCATGGAGTTGGTGTTAGATGGCGAAGCAACGCCCGAACAAGAACGTAAATTTGCCCAAAAATTGGCAAGTTCCGCCAAATTCCGTAAAATTTTTGATGACGAAAAGGCTTTGCATCAAATTATTAAAATGAATATTGGCAAAACGCCCACGCCAGACAATCTGGCGGAGGAAATCAAAAAGATCATGGACAAATGAGAAAAAAGCCCTAAATGTTCCAAACATTTGGGGCTTTTTGTTTGATTCAAAACATTTTTGAAATAAAAACCCTTTTTTATGTAACTTTGCAAACTTATTTGTTTTTAAAAAGGTAAGTTTTAAATTAGCTTTTTACCCAAAATGGAAGAAAAAGAGAAAAAAAAGAAAAAGAAACGCAAACGTGGTGGGAGAGCCAATGGTGCGGAAAGTTTGAAAGACCGCGTGTTGGATTTGTTTAATAAAAACTTGGAAGAACACTTCTCACTCAAACAACTTCAAAAGAAATTTAACGCCTCGAAAATCAAACAAAAAGCTGATTTACAGTTTGTTGTGTCGGATTTGCTCAAGGCTGAACTCATCAAACTACTGCCTGATGGGACTTTTCAGACCAATCTGCAAACGAAATTTATCGAGGGGCGGATCGATTTTGTGAGTCGTGAATATGCCTTTTTGATTACCGATACGGTCGGTGAGGCGGATATTAAAATAGCCAATCGGAATTTGAAACAGGCGCTTGATGGCGACCGAGTCATTGCTAAATTGCTTAAAATCAACCGACAAGGCAAGCAAGAAGCCGAAGTAGTCGAGGTTTTGCAACGTGGGCGAACGGATTATGTAGGCAAAATTGAAGTTTCGAACCGCTACGCTTTTGTCATTCCTGAAATGCGCAAAATGTTTTATGATATTTTTGTGCGTATGCCCGACATCAACGGGGCGCAACACGGCGACAAGGTAATTGCTGAAATTACGGAATGGGACGCTACAGGCAAAAGTCCGATTGGGCGAGTCAAAAAAGTGCTGGGCAAAGCGGGCGAACACGAAACCGAAATGCACGCAATTATGGCGGAGTTTGATCTGCCTTTTGATTTTCCTGAACACATTACAGCCGAAGCCGAAGCGATTCCTGAAACGATCAGCCCTGAAGAAATTGGTCGGAGGCGAGATTTCAGAAGGATTACTACGGTTACTATCGACCCTGTCGATGCCAAAGATTTTGATGATGCGCTCTCGATCCGAACGCTGGAAAATGGGAATTACGAAATTGGGGTGCATATTGCGGACGTAACGCATTACGTAAAACCTAATACACATCTCGAAAAAGAGGCTTTCAAACGTGCCACTTCGGTTTATTTGGTTGATCGGGTTGTACCTATGTTGCCCGAAAAACTCTCGAATGTGATTTGCTCTTTGCGACCAAACGAGGACAAATTGACCTATTCGGCAGTTTTCGAAATTACGCCAAGAGGCAAATTGGTTACGGAATGGATTGGCGAAACGGTGATTCATTCGGACAGGCGTTTCAGTTACGAAGAAGCCCAAGAAAGGCTTGATTCGGGCAAAGGGGATTTTGCTGAAGAACTGATTACGCTGAATAAATTGGCTAAAATTTTCCAAAAAAAGCGGTTTGCGTCTGGGGCAATTAGTTTCGAGAGTGTCGAGGTCAAGTTCAAACTTGATGAAAAAGGCAAACCGCTGGAACTTGTCCCAAAAGTTCGCACCGACTCGCACAAACTGATCGAGGAATTTATGTTGCTTGCCAACAAGCGCGTTGCCCAATATGTGTTTGATTACAAAAAAGGCAAAGAACGCAACCCGATGGTGTATAGGACTCACGACAATCCTGATCCTGATAAATTGCAAGATTTTAGCACTTTTGCCAAGCGTTTTGGTTACAATATTAGCGTAGAACCCGAAGAATTGGCAAATTCGCTGAACGCTTTGGCGGGAACTTTGGAAGGGCGACCCGAACAAAACGTCTTGCAACAGATTGCGATTCGCACCATGGCGAAGGCGAAATATACTACGAAATCCGATCCGCATTTTGGTTTGGCATTCGAACATTATACGCATTTTACCTCACCTATCCGCCGCTATCCCGATATGATGGTGCATCGTTTGGTCAAGTCGTATTTGGAAAATCATATTTCACATAACTTTGCTGAACTCGAAAAACACTGTTTGCACAGTTCAGAGAGGGAAAAGAAAGCCGCAGATGCGGAGCGCGCCTCCGTAAAATACAAACAGGTCGAACTCATGCAGGAATGGCGAGGTCGAGAACTCGATGGCATTATTACAGGCGTTACCGAATGGGGAATTTATGTCGAAATTACGGCAACCCGTTGCGAGGGCATGGTGCGCATGATTGATCTCGATGACGATTATTACGAATTTGACAGCAAAAATTACCGTTTGGTAGGGCGAAATTCACACGCTACTTACACACTTGGCGACAAAGTTTGTGTAAGCGTCAAATCTACCAATTTGGAAAAAAGATTGTTGGATTTGGTAGTTGTGTAAAGAAAAATTGCAGTTTTTTGAGTTTTAGAGTATGTTTAGAAAATCGGCAATCTTTTCTTGCGATTTTTTAAAAATGGGTATTTCTCTGTAATTTTGTATAAAATTATCACAAATTATATAAAGTTATGATGCAAATATTACGTTCTTAAAATAAAAAAAATTTGAATCCTTAGTCCATACCCAATGGGCAAATATAGTAAAAACCCTTATCATTTGCACAAATGATAAGGGTTTTTACTATTAAATCATTACGAAAAGGTTATACAGTTTATAGTATAAAACTTGGAGCATAGAAAAAAAATGTTAATTTTGCAATTATTTTTCTAAAAACAAACAACAAAAATCATTTTCCGATGAAATTAGTTCTTTCCTCCCTGATTTGGGCGTTCTCTCTGCCGCTATTTGCCCAAATTTATACACAAGAAAAAATACTCGTCCAAGACGAGGCGCTACTTTATGTGCAGGACGGCGGCTTGCATTTTGCTACAGGAAGCACACTGGACAACAGAGGGACAGTCAAATTTGGCGGAAATTGGCAAAATAATGCTACCGCAAATTTGCTTTTTGGCAAAGGAAAAATCATTTTTTCAGGTTAAGAAAGGCAATTTATCAGGGGAAATTTCCCTACCCTTTTTTCTTTTTTGGAGATCAATGCTCATTCGGTTCGTGCCGAACAAACGATTTCGATTTCTCAAAACCTGCACTTCCAAAAAGGCAATTTATTTTTCCAAAAAACAGGGTTTCTGGGCGAAAACGCAACCCTTTCGGGAGAAAAAAAATGAATCCTACGCCACAGGCACTCTCCAAACCACTCGCCGAATTTCAGGACAAAGCGAAGCCTTTGGAAATTTGGGCGTAGAAATTGATCCCGCAAGGCAGGATTTGGGACAAACTACCCTGATTCGCCGAGCAGGAGAAAATACCGCTATCGAATTGCCGTTCCAATCGAGCATTAACCGCACGTGGGAAATCCGCCCAGAAAAACCTGCCAATCAGCCCGTTACCTTAAAACTGCAATGGCTGGCGGCGGATAATAACAACCGAGATTTGCTAAAAGCCCAAGTTTGGGAAAGCGGGGACGGTTTGGTATGGTCGGGCATCAAACCCGCACAAAACCTTTCATCTTTAGAAACAAGCCTCAAAACCAACGAACTGCACTATTTTACCATTTCGGGCAATGATTTGAAAGGTTTTTTACGCTATTCGAGTACGATTTTCGAAGAATCGGGTTTGAACAATGGCTCGATTAATACGAAAGTAAAAATCCAAATAGAAGGGGATTACGAACTAAACGGAAAAATAGGCGAGGATTTGGCAAAGTCTAACAAACTGGAAATCAGTAATTTACCTGCGGGTTTGGTTTTGGAAGCCATGATTTTGAACGAAAAAGAAATCGAAATTCGCCTCACAGG
>JAAFHK010000345.1 GCA_013297565.1 Cytophagales bacterium | reverse complement strand
CGTACAAAAAATAGAAACGTCTTTTCCTTCGTTCAGTTTAATGGCTTTGCCAATAATAAAGGGTTCATCAGGCGTAAAAATAGGCACTACAGGTCTTCCAAAACGCAAATAAACCGCCCCTTCGTAGTCCGCAATCGCAATCGTGGCATTTTTGGTTTGGTTATAATCGCAAGGATTGATGACGGTCATATTGGGCAACATTTTCATCAGCCCAAGGTCTTCCAAAATCTGGTGCGTTGCCCCGTCCTCGCCCAGCGTAATGCCTGCGTGCGAAGCACAAATTTTAACATTTTTACCCGAATAACAGACAGATTGGCGGATTTGGTCATAAACCCGACCTGTCGAAAAATTGGCAAAAGTTCCCGTAAAAGGAATTTTTCCACCAACGGTCATACCCGCCGCCAAACCGATCATATTGGCTTCAGCAATCCCAACTTGAAAGAAGCGTTCAGGAAATGCTTTTTTGAAAGCGTCCATTTTTAGCGAACCTGTAAGGTCGGCACAGAGGGCAACTACGTTTGGATTTTTTTGTCCAACTTCCAAAAGCCCCACACCAAAACCTGAACGCGTGTCTTTTTTATCCGTAAAAGTGTATTTTTTCATGAGAAAACGAAATAATTGATGGCTACAAAAGTAAATTTTTTTTGTTTCCTATTTAGCTTTAGCAAACAATTTACTCAAGATTTTATCAATTTGGGCAAGTATTCTTTTTTATTTTATCTTTGCCCAAAAACAAACCTCAAAATCTCTCAATTCCTATGTTCGACAAAGAAACGCCTTTGATGAAACAGTACAATGTGTTCAAAACCAAATATCCAGGGGCTATTTTGCTATTCAGAGTTGGCGATTTTTACGAAACTTTCGGAGAAGATGCTATCAAGGCAAGCCGTATTTTGGATATTGTACTCACCAAACGCGCCAATGGCGGTTCGCATATCGAATTAGCAGGTTTTCCGCATCATTCTCTCGACAATTATTTGCCAAAACTGGTGCGGGCGGGCGAAAGGGTTGCTATTTGCGACCAGCTCGAAGACCCCAAATTTGCAAAGGGAATCGTAAAACGGGGCGTTACCGAACTGGTTACTCCTGGTGTTTCGATGAACGATCATGTGCTGGAAGCCCGAAAAAACAATTATTTGGCGGCGGTTACGGCTAACAGCGATCTGTTTGGTATTTCGTTTTTGGATATTTCGACAGGTGAGTTTTTGGCGGCGCAAGGCACAAAGGAATATATTTTAAAACTTTTGCAAGGCTACAGCCCTTCGGAAGTGATTTTTAATAAAAGCCAAAAAGCATTTTGGGAAGAAATATTGGGCGAAGATTACAGCACTTATTTGATCGAGGAATGGGCTTATAAAATTGATTTTGCTTACGAAAAACTTACGCGGCATTTCGAAACTACTTCTTTGAAGGGCTTTGGTATCGAGCATCTGACCGAAGGAATCATTGCGGCGGGCGTAGTTTTGCACTATTTGGCATTGACCGAACACCATGAAACGGCTCATATTAACCAAATTGGGCGAATAGAGGAGGAAAAATACGTTTGGCTCGACAAATTCACGATCCGAAATCTGGAACTCATCTACCCCCAACATGAAGGCGGCGTACCGCTAATCCAAATATTGGACAAAACCATTACGCCTATGGGCGCGCGGCTACTGCGCAAATGGGTAGTTTTGCCTCTCAAAACCCTCGAACCGATCCACGAACGCCTCTCGATGGTGCGCTTTTTTAAAGAAAATGCACATTTAAAGGAAAAAATCACCAAAAATCTACACCAGATTGGCGACCTCGAACGCCTGATCTCTAAAGTGTCCGTAGGTAGGATTAATCCAAGAGAAATGCAAAAACTGCGGCTTTCTTTAGAAAACATTATTCCGATCAAAGGTCTTTTGCAACAGCTTGATTTTGAGCCACTTGCCAAGATTGCCGATCAGCTCAATAGTTGTGAATTTTTATTGAAAAAAATAAGCACCGAACTCCAAGACGAACCTCCTATTGCGGCGCATTTGGGCAATGTGATCAAGGACGGAGTGCATACCGAACTTGATGAATTAAGGGTTTTGTCCAAAGAAGGCAAAGGTTTTTTGGAAAAAATATTGCAAAAGGAAATTTTGAACACCGCAATTCCTTCGCTAAAAATAGATTATAACAAGGTTTTTGGGTATTATCTGGAGGTGCGAAATATTCACCAAAACAAAGTGCCGAAAGAGTGGATCAGAAAACAAACGCTGTCGAGTGCAGAACGCTACATTACAGAAGAATTGAAAATTTATGAGGAAAAAATCCTCAATGCCGAAAGCAAAATTGGGGACATAGAAATCGAAATGTTCCGAAAACTGGTCATATCGGCGCTCGATTATGTGCTACCTGTCCAGCAAAATGCAAGGCTTATTGCCCAGCTCGATTGCCTACTTTCCTTTGCCGAAATTGCCGAAGAAAACAATTATTCGTTTCCAGAAATCAATGATTCTCAAACGATTACGATCCGAAATGGCAGACACCCTGTGATCGAAAAACAGTTAGCCGCAGGCGAAACTTACGTTCCAAACGACATTTTTTTAGACGATCAAAGCCAGCAAATCCTCATCATTACAGGACCGAATATGGCAGGTAAATCGGCAATCTTAAGACAAACGGCTTTGATCGTACTTTTGGCGCAAATGGGCTGTTTAGTGCCTGCCGAAAGTGCCGAAATTGGGCTTGTAGATAAGATTTTTACCAGAGTCGGGGCTTCGGACAATCTCTCCAAAGGCGAATCTACCTTTATGGTCGAAATGACCGAAACGGCAAGTATTTTGAACAATTTGAGTGAAAGAAGTTTGGTGCTGATGGACGAAATAGGCAGAGGGACAAGCACCTACGATGGCATCTCGATAGCTTGGGCAATTGTCGAACATCTGCACAATCACCACAAATTTCGCCCAAAAACCTTGTTTGCTACGCATTATCACGAACTGAACCAATTGGCGGAAGATTTCGAACGGATCAAAAATTATAACGTGGCGGTGAAAGAAATTAACAATAAAGTGATATTTTTGCGAAAATTGCAAGCGGGCGGAAGTGAGCATAGTTTTGGGATTCACGTGGCGCAAATGGCGGGTTTGCCGCAAGGTATCGTCTTGCGGGCAAATGAAATTATGCACGAATTGGAAAAAAATAAAAGCAAAGAAAAAACGCAAGAAAGCCTAAAAGCTGTTCCCAAAAACCAATACCAAGCCGTTCTCTTTTCGCCAACCGATCCACAATACCAAAAGGCAAAGGAGATGATTGGCAAAATCGACATCAATACGCTTTCACCTGTTGAGGCATTATTAAAACTAAACGAAATCAAGATTTTGATAGACGGAAAATAGATTTTAACACTTAAAATTTCACTAAAAAACTACACATGAGCATTTTTGAAGCCTTTATTTTGGGGATTATTCAGGGATTAACGGAGTTTTTGCCTGTGAGCAGTAGCGGGCATATTGAGATAGGCAAGGCGCTATTAGCCGTACAGATGCAAGAACCGCTTTTATTTTCGGTTTTGGTGCATTGTGCCACTTCTTTGAGTACGGTCGTGATTTTTAGAAAAGATATTTTACAGATTTTGCAAGATATTCTCAAATTCGAGTGGAACGAATCTACGCAATTTGCCGCCAAAATCGTCCTTTCTATGATTCCTGTGGGTTTCGTGGGTTTGCTATTTGAGGAGCAGATCGAGGCATTTTTTGAGGGCAATATTGTTTTGGTAGGTGCTATGCTGATCCTCACGGGTTTTCTTTTGCTCATTACCTATTTTGTTGAAAATCAGGAAGGTACAGAAGTAACTTTTAGAAAAGCCTTAATCATTGGGATTGCCCAAGCGATTGCGATTGTGCCAGGTATTTCGCGCGCAGGGGCTACGATTGCTACGGCTTTGATTTTGGGCGTAAAACGGTCGGAAGCTTCACGTTTTTCGTTCTTAATGGTCATTGCGCCTATTTTGGGGGCTACTTTGCTCAAGTTCAAGAAATATTTGGAAATGGGCAGTTCGGGCGATTTGGGTTTCGAACCGCTTCTGGTCGGTTTTATGACCTCTTTTGTGGTTGGGCTTTTGGCTTGTCGGCTGATGCTTAGGATCGTAGGGCATGGCAAAATTTATTGGTTTTCAGCCTATTGTCTGCTTGTTGGGACGCTTACTGTAGTGTGGAAAATGTGGTTTTAGACACACGAAACCTGCAAAATTTTTTAAATTTTGCAGGTTTTCGTCTTTTCCTACAATTCCATCACTTCCAATATTTGGATTACTTTTTTTACATTTTGATCTTTTTCCACCAAAACCCAATCGGCTTCTGCATAATATTTTTGCCTTTCTTGAAGTTTTTTATCCAATTCTACAGCCAATTTTTCGGGATCATTTGTCCCAAAAATAGGTCTTTGCCCCGCCTGTTCGATGAGTCTCTTGAGCAAGACATTTCTTGGAGTTTCCAAAAAAATTGAAAAACCATTTTCCTTTATTTTCTGTATATTATCAAAAAAACAAGGCAGACCGCCGCCTGTGGCAATGACCGCATTTCGATAGCGGAAAGTTTCTTGCAAAAGATTTTTTTCAAGCAGTCGAAAATGATTTTCGCCTTTTTGGGCAAAAATTTCAGGGATCGAAAGTTTTTCTTGAGAACTTATTTTTAGGTCGGTATCTACGAACTGAAAGCCCAATTCGGTGGCTAAAGCCGTCCCAAAAGTGGTTTT
>JAAFHK010000343.1:3794-4714 GCA_013297565.1 Cytophagales bacterium | reverse complement strand
CAAAAAGCCGCCCCAATCAAAAGGTCGGTATGTGGGTAGTAGCGCTTAAATGTTCCTACAAATTTTGTAGGTTCTTTAAAAAAAACAGATTTGTCAAAAATCTCACCGTTTTTGTTTGCATTATAGTCTTGGACATCAAGCATTGTATAAACCGCTTCGTTGTAGTTTTTTTCGATATAATCTTGTGGGCTTACTTGCTGAATTTTCATAAAATCCAAAATTTCCATTGCTCCACCAGCCACACGCCCCTTGCCTGTAACCGCAATTTTGATAGCAGGCAGTTTGACGGTCGAGAGTTGCCCAAGCATTTCTTGCAAATCAAAACATTGGTGCGCTGGCTTGAGTTCGAAACGTTTTGTTCGCCTTCCATAAGCAATCACCCCGTTGTATGCTCCTACCAAACCCGCATAGCGTCCAAAAGCTACCACTCTGATTCCATTTTGGTCTGTAAGGGTTTCATAGTCGACCATGCGAATGTTTTTTTCGAGCATGGCTTGTAGGAGTTTTCGATTATGTGCCTGTTTTTTAATGGTGTGTGAAAAGAAAAAGTAGGTTTTATTGGGGATAAGAGCCTCGATAGGTACTTCTTTTACCCCAAAAAGTATATCACAATCCGAAATATCCTCTTGAACAGGGATACCCACAGAAGCATATTCGGTGTTTTGGAAACAGCGCACCTCGCTGGGTTGGACTACGATCTGTATGTGCGGATAGACTTCTTTGATTTGTTTGCACTGTTCGGGACTGAAAGGAACGCGCTTATCGATAGGAATTTTATTTTCACGAATGATACCAATTTTCATGATTTATTGGGAACAAAAGGTTAATGGTTTTAATTTTTGGCAAATTTACAGTTTTTTTTTGCAAAAAATTAAATTATTTTCCAATAAAATTTATTTTTTATGTTTTTGGCAATTTTT
>JAAFHK010000343.1:1445-3784 GCA_013297565.1 Cytophagales bacterium | reverse complement strand
CGACGCTCTTCCGATCTACGAAAAATTAATACATACTCAATCAACGAATAATTTTGTACGGAGAACATTCTTGTTCGCCACAAAAACGAACAAGAACTTCGTTTTACGACCAAGTACCAATTTAGTTTTAATATACTTAAACATAAAAGTTTTTCCATAATCCGACCTGCGGTCAGGCTTAGTATATTTGGGCAAATAATTTGGCTAAGAAAGCAAATTTTTCGTATTTTTGCACTCGAACCTTACCTATTTTACTCCCATAATTTCCATGACTTCAGATAAAAGAATATACCTCGATAATGCCGCCACGACTTGCCTCGACAAAGCCGTTCTTGACGAAATGATGCCCTATTTAAGCGAACATTTTGGCAATCCTTCCTCCATTCATGCCAATGGTGCGAAAGTGCGTTCGGCGGTCGAACAGGCGCGCAAAAAAATTGCTACTTTGCTTAATACTTCGCCTTCGGAAATATTTTTTACATCGGGAGGTACAGAAGCCGACAATACGGCGATCCGTTCGGCTATCGAAACCTTTGGTTTGGAACACGCCATTACAAGCCCTCTCGAACACCACGCCGTTCTGCATACTTTGGAGGATTTGGCAAAACTGGGAAAAATCCAATTACACCTTGTCAAATTTGACCACAAGGGCAATATCGATCTCAAGGATTTGGAAAATATTTTGGCAAAAAATAAGAAATGCTTGGTTTCGCTGATGTATGCCAATAACGAATTGGGGAATTTGCTTGATATGGAAGCCGTTGGGGCGCTTTGCGAAAAATACCAAGCCTATTTTCATTCGGATTGCGTGCAAGCGGTTGGGCATTATCCTATCGATCTGCAAGCGCTCAAGGTTCATTCCCTCGCCGCCGCCGCCCACAAATTCCATGGACCGAAAGGAGTTGGGCTAATGTATATGCGAGCCGATGCCAAACTGAAGCCTTTTATTACGGGAGGAGCGCAGGAACGCAATATGCGAGGCGGGACGGAAAATGTCTATGGCATTGTAGGTTTGGCGAAAGCCTTAGAAATAGCGCACGCAGAAATGAATACCCAAGTTCCTCATATTCAAGGACTTAAAAAACACATGATCGAGCAATTACGTGCCAAGTTTCCTGAAATTCGGTTTAATGGTGAATCGGAAAATTTGGAAAAAAGCCTTTATACAGTTCTCAATGTAAGTTTGCCGCCTTCGGAAACAGGCGATATGTTGCTGTTCAATTTGGATATTCGCAAAATTTCGGCTTCGGGTGGGAGCGCCTGTTCGAGTGGTTCGGAGGTAGGTTCGCACGTATTGAGGGCTTTAAAAACCGATCTGCAAAGGGCTTCGGTGCGGTTTTCATTTAGTAAATACAATACGATTGCCGATATTGATTATGCTGTTGGGCAGTTGGTAGAACTTTATTCGTAATGCGAATCAGTGGTTAAAATTCAAAAATGCGGTTTGGAAACAGTATGGGCGAATAAATTAGCCCATGCTGTGCTTTTTTTGCTACTCCTGATTCGCATTCGTAGATATACTATACTGAAACTAAAATGGTTTTGATCGGTAGAACGGACTTTTTCCGTTTGTATGGTTTGAAAAATGGACTGAAGTCCGTTCTACAGAAAAACCAATTTAATTTGAGTATTAAATAATCTTAAAATCTATAAAGGCGATTTTAATTTGATGAAATAAATACGATTTTTATCTACGCTATTTGACGAAGGCAAATCTTTTGCGATATATTTTGCGCCTGCGCCTGTCGTAATCCCAAAATCATCATCATTACAAACAGCAATTAATGAAGAATTAATAACGACAATGCCTTCGGCTTTGTCGTGCGGATAAAGTGATGAAATATCCGTCATCAAGTCCGCTGCAAGTGTCTTTTTGACAGGTGTAATGCCGTTGGCGGCGATTGTAGCGGCATCTTTGAGTTCTTCGGCTGTTTTTCCACCAAAAAGTTTGCCTGTTGCGCTGTTTGCAGGATCAGAAATGTCGGTAGCCCCAGCCAAATCTATTTTATACTCAAAACCTTTACAAAATAAACATTTTATAAAGCCCCGCCTTTGGTGATCAACGAAGACGAACTGATGGAATGTTGCGACATTATCGAACAAACTGCGGAACATTTTAAAAACTAAGGCACAAAAAAAAGAGAAACGAATGAAAATTGGTTTCTCTTTTTTGGTTTAAAAATCCTATATTTGGGAAAAAATTAGCCTTATGGAAAACGCTATTGTCTTTTTTGAACCTTACCGAAGTACTCTCGAACAACTGTGCAAAACCTATCAGATTACCCGCTTGTATGCCTTCGGTTCGGTACTTACAGATCGGTTTCGGGACGAAAGCGACA
>JAAFHK010000343.1:0-1435 GCA_013297565.1 Cytophagales bacterium | reverse complement strand
ACCAATGATCCTATTACAGACGGCTTGCGTTTGTGGGAATTTTGGAACGAAATCGAGGCGGTTTTAGGTAGAAAAGTTGATTTTTTGGAAAATAAAACCTTTGAAAACCCTTATTTTAATCAAGTTGTCCAAGCCCAAAAAAGTTTGATCTATGCGAGTTGAAAGCAAGAAATATTTAATGGATATACTGTTGTCCATTCAACACATTACACAGTTTTTAGCCGATATTCCGCATTTTCTTAGTTATCAGGCTGACCTGAAAACCAAAAGTGCGGTAGAACGGCAATTAGCCATTATTGGTGAAGCCATGACACAAATGGCTAAAATTGAAACGATTGATATTCAAAATGCCAAACAGATTATTGCTTTGCGAACCGTTTAGTTCATGCCTACGATAGCATTAATGACGAAATGATTTGGGGCATCATTCAAAGGCATTTGCCTTTGTTGAAAGAAAATGTATGACTATAAAAAACCTTTCGCCCTCGTCCAAGAAAAAATGCAGACAAGGGCGGCAGGTTTTGTTTTAATCCTTTTCCTTTTTGAAAACCTTTTGGGTTTTCTGATCCATTGATTTTATAGCTGATTTTATGATTTCGCTATCAGTCTTTGTTTGTGCTTTAGGTGCTACAACCCTATCATTAGACGGGGTGGTGATGAAAAAGCATTTGTCTTAGACCTTGTTATATTCTCTTCTTCATTTACCACTATTTTTCGTTTCCAGTATTCATTTCCTTCCGTATCTATGTATATGTAGTTGTCTGCATCTACTTTTACACGAGCCAATCCATTTACAAATGTTTCAGGAAAAGAATTATATTGAGAAGTTATTTCTTTTCCCATCTTATCAATGTATAATATTCGTAAATCGTACATAGAATTAGCAGTTTCATTAACATAAACCGCAGCCAAACCTTCACTAAAACTTTTAGCCGAATAATACTTAATTCAAGTTGCGTAATATTTTAGATCATTTTTCCAAACATAAAAGCAAGAATAAAAAGTAAAATTTTCAATAAAAAACCTTGCATGGTTAGGGCATGAATTTTCTTCGGAAATTTTGCGGTAATCTGTGAAAAACTGACCTCAATTTGTTTTCTAAAGTATTTATTTTCCAATTCCTCTGCCCAAGTATCTTTCAAACGGCTATTATTTTTCTTCGCCGCTTTTAAGCGAATTCCTTGATAATGAGCCAATAAAGCCTGATATTGCTCATTTTCATAGGCTTTATCTCCATACAAATGACTTCCTTGAGGCAAATCCATGACCATACCTTGCAAGCCCATATTGTCGTGTACACTTCCCGCTGTGAAAAAATATTCCACAGGCAAACCCTGCCCTGTTACTATCATATGTACCTTTATTCCATAAAAATATTCCCTTTTTGAGGCATTATAGCCCCTTAATCGTTCATCTTGGCATAATTTTACTCGAT
>JAAFHK010000342.1 GCA_013297565.1 Cytophagales bacterium | reverse complement strand
AAGGCGCTTTGTTTGCCAATCCTTGTTATACCCAAATTCACCCAACTTGCCTGCCCCAACACGGTACGCAGCAGTCCAAACTGACTTTGATGTCCGAATCTTTGCGAAATGACGGTCGGGTTTGGGTGCCTCGCACCGCAGGCGACAAACGCCGCGCTAAAGATATTCCAGAATCAGAACGTTTTTATTTTTTGGAAGAAAAATACCCAACTTACGGAAATCTTGTGCCGCGCGATGTGGCTTCCCGCAATGCAAAAGCCGTTTGCGACAAAGGTTTGGGTGTAGGCGGAACAGGTCGGGCGGTTTATTTGGATTTTGCAGATTCGATAAAACGTTTGGGCAAAAAAATGATTGAGGAACGTTACGGCAACTTATTCGATATGTACAAACAAATTGCCGACTCGAATCCTTACGAAGAACCCATGATGATCTATCCAGCCCCGCACTATACTATGGGCGGTTTGTGGGTAGATTACAACCTCATGACCACTATTCCAGGACTTTATGCCATTGGCGAAGCCAATTTTTCCGATCACGGTGCAAACCGTTTGGGGGCAAGTGCCTTGATGCAAGGTTTGGCAGATGGTTATTTTGTCATTCCTTACACGATTGGGGATTATTTGGCAACTTTGCCCTACGACAAAATTCCGACCGATCACCCCGAATTTAAAAAATCCCTTGCAGACGTACAGGGCAATATTCAAAGTCTTTTGGCAAGTAAAGGCACAAAAACTCCAGACGAATTACACAAAGAACTCGGTGATATCATGTGGAATTATTGTGGAATGTCGCGCAGCGCCGAAGGCTTGAAAGAGGCTCGCAAAAAAATTCAAGAAATGCAAGAGCAATTCCGAAACAATCTGCGGATTGTAGGCGGAAATGACGAAATGAATATAACCCTCGAAAAAGCCCTTCGCGTGGCGGACTTTTTGGAACTTGGCGAACTCATGACAGTTGATGCCCTCGACCGAAACGAATCCTGCGGCGGACACTTTAGAGAAGAATACCAAACCCCTGAAGGTGAGGCTCTGCGAAATGATGAGGATTATGCTTACGCTGCCGCTTGGGAATACACAGGCACAGGCAAAGAACCCATTTTGCACAAAGAAAATTTGGAGTTCGAAAATGTAAAATTGACTCAAAGGAGTTATAAATAGTTTTTAACTTCTTGATATTTAATGTGTTATGCTTCTTCAAATATCGGACATTTTACAGATGTTCGATATTTGTTTTAAAAAGAAAGGTATTTTTATGATTACACTTGTTCCTTGTACGCTTAGCCACGTTTCATTGTTGGTAAAAATCGGGCGTGAAATTTTTGAAGATACTTTTGCGGAGCAAAATAATCCCGAAGATTTGCAGACGTATTTGAATCATGCTTTTAGTATTGAAAAAATAGAAAACGAAATCTCGAACCCAGAAAGTGAGTTTTACCTTGCTCAAATGGAGGAAGAAACCGTAGGATACCTAAAAATTAATTGGGGACTGGCTCAAAACGAATTAAACCTCGAAAATAGCCTCGAGATTGAAAGAATTTATCTAAAAAAGACATTTTGGGGCAAAAATATTAGCCCAATTTTGTTAAACAAAGCCTTTGAAAGAGCTGAAGAACTTAAGGTTGATTTTGTTTGGCTTGGGGTGTGGGAACACAATCCAAGAGCCATTCGTTTTTATGAAAAACAGGGTTTTGAAAAGTTTGATACGCACATTTATATGATCGGGGAAGACGCACAAACGGATTGGCTGATGCGAAAACATACTTACTCAATCCAAAAAAATAGATTTACGGTAGAATAGGTTTGTAGCCTATTTCTACGCAGGTTAAGAGCCTAAATTTTCGTTACCGACTGTGTGTTTTTTCAAAAATTTCCTTAATTTTGTTTTGAGTGATTTCAGTCATCACAAAAAGCCTGTTTGTGTTGTGGTTAATACAAAATTAGGCTTTTTATTTTTTTGACAACTAAAAACTGTCAAGCAGGATTAAAAAATATTTAAAAAATAGCCTTTAGATTAGTTTATATGCCTTAAATTGAAAGCACTTTGGCAAATACATGAAACGATGCAGTGTATTATTTTGTAAATAGTTGAAAATCAAGTAATTGATTTTCTAAACATACCTTTGGTATGTTATTTTTTTTTTCTGTATTTTTGGACAAAAACAAGACCATCTTTGTTATGGTGTTAAAAAACAAACATGACTAAGCCATTCTATCTTTGCTTACTGATATTCGTGCTGGTATTGTTTCCACAATTTGCTTATAATCAACGTATTATCTATGAGGATAATCGGCTTACGGTGGGGGTAATTGTCGAGCCGCCTTTTGTGATCAAGGACGAAGATGGTTCATTTTACGGTTTGAGCATTGATTTGTGGCAATTTTTGGCGGGCGAACTCCAGCTAAAGTATGAGTTTAGAGAGTACAGTAATTTATGGGGAGTGTTGCGCGCCTTGACTCACAACGAAATAGACATTACGGTCAATCCCATGACTGTTAGCGGTACGCGCCTTCAGCAGTTTTCGGTTTCACAACCCTTTTTTATTTCGGGTGTGGGCGTGGCGGTTTCGCGCTCAAGGGGCAATCAATTACAGACCTTTTTTCGTACTTTCGCCTCACCTGATTTTTTCAAACTGATTGGTTTTATTGGTACGGTTATTTTTATTTTTGGAACAGTTGTGTGGTTGATCGAACGGAAACTGAACAAACAAAGAAATCACAATGATATAGAAGGCATACTTGATGGTTTTTGGTGGGCGGCGGTTACTATGACGACTGTGGGCTATGGGGACAAAACCCCGAAAACCATTTTGGGACGGGTAATTGCGATGGTTTGGATGTTCACTGCTGTAGTGATTGTGTCGACTTTTACGGCAACTATGACCTCTACGCTTACAGTCAATACGCTTGAACACAACATAGAACACCTCGAAGACCTCAAAAATGTGAAGCGAATCGGTACTGTTATGGCTTCGAGTTGCGAAGATTATTTGACCATTAACCGAATCAATATTCATTCGACCTTCAACAGTGCAACGCTGGGGATCGAGGCACTTGCCGAAGGTAAAATCGATGCTTTCGTCTATGACAAGCCTATTTTGCATTACCTGATTCACGAAAATAACTACGACAACCAAATCCGAGTCATGTCTGCTACGTTTAACAAAGAATATCACAGTTTCATTATGCCCAGAGATAGCGATTTGTTGGATAAAATCAATCCTGAATTGGTTGATAAGATTGCGATGAGTTCGTGGGGAAAAACCTTAACTAAATATAATCTACACCGAGAAGAATGAAAACTCACTATTACGCCCAAGATCGTTTGACGATTGGGACTGCCGTAAGCCTTGCGAAAGGGGAAATAAAAGGCGAAATTAGCCCAAAAACAAGAGAAAAAGTTATTCAAAATTGGCAAATTGTCCAAGACATTGTGCAAAGCGGAAAAGTTGTATATGGCATTAATACAGGTTTTGGATCGCTTTGCACAACGGTTATTTCGGCACAGGACACGCAACTTTTGCAGGAAAATTTGCTTCGAAGCCACAGCGTAGGCGTAGGCGAGGCTGTGCCTTTAGAAGTCGGCAAACTGATGCTAATCCTCAAACTGCAATCCTTAAGTTACGGTTTTTCGGGCATTTCTATCGAGGTTCTCGAACGCATTATTTGGCATATAGACCGCAATATTATTCCTTTTGTGCCTATTCAGGGTTCGGTTGGGGCTTCGGGCGACCTTGCTCCTTTGGCGCATTTGTTTTTACCTTTGATTGGTTTAGGGAAAGTTTGGTACAAAAATAATTGGGTACAAACGGCTGAAATGTTGGCTCAAGAAAACCAAAAACCGCTAAAATTAGGGGCAAAAGAAGGTTTGGCGCTGATCAACGGAACGCAATTTATTGCGGCGTATGCCGTACGAGGCATGGCGCGTTTTGCCAATTTACTGGATACGGCAGATATTATTGGGGCAATGAGTTTGGAAGGCGTTTTAGGCTCGGTTTCGCCTTTCGATGCCGATCTGCACGAACTTCGCCCTTTTTCAGGGGCAAAATTTGTCGCTTTTCGGCTAAGAACGCTGTTGGCGGGTTCGGAAATGGTCGAGTCGCACAAAGACTGCGGAAGGGTTCAAGACCCCTACTCGATCCGTTGTATGCCGCAGGTGCATGGGGCAAGCCGCAACGCATGGCTTCATGCCAAAGAAATGCTCCTGCACGAAATCAATTCGGTTACGGACAACCCGATCATTTTCGATACCGAAAAAACAATTAGCGGAGGCAATTTTCATGGACAGCTCATGGCGCTTCCGCTTGATTATGTTACGCTTGCGGCGGCGGAACTCGGCAATATTTCCGACCGTAGAAGCTACCTTTTGCTCGAAGGAAAAGCAGGGCTACCCAGCCTTTTGATGCGAAATACAGGCATTAATTCGGGTTTTATGATTCCCCAATACACTTCGGCGGCTTTGGTAAGCGAAAATAAAAGCCTTTGTTTTCCCGCAAGTGCAGATAGTATCCCGACCTCGCTGGGACAGGAAGATCACGTGAGCATGGGTTCGATAAGTTCCCGCAAATTCAACCAAGTCTTGGACAATTTGGAAAATATCTTGGCAGTCGAACTGCTTTGTGCGGCGCAGGCTTTTGACTTCCGAAAACCACTAAAATCTACCAAAATATTAGATAATTGCCACGAACTCGTCCGAAAACACATCGACCATGCCGAAAA
>JAAFHK010000340.1 GCA_013297565.1 Cytophagales bacterium | reverse complement strand
CCTTAGCTACCGCAAACCGACTCGCAAGTCCGAAACTACTTTTATACACAATACAACCATAAGAACCTTTGATTCCCGTTCGACAGGCACGACAAGCCTCGACATGGAAACCCTGCTCAAGGCTTCGCAAACCCTCTCGAAGGAAATTTATTTGGAAAGCCTTTTGCAAAAAATGTTGCGGATTCTGATCGAGAATGCAGGAGCAGACAAAGGTATTTTGTTTTTGGAAGACCATGGGCAGTGGTTTATTCAAGGCGAAATTTATGCCGATGGCAGAGAAAAAGTCTTACACGCCTTGTTATTGGCTGATGCCAAAGAGCTGGTATCGGGCAAAGCCGTTAATTATGTGCTTAATTCGAAAAAACTTTTTGTGGTCAATAGTGCCAAAGAAGACAGCCGAATAGAGGAAGAAAAAAGAACTACCTTTAAATCCTTGCTTTGCTTGCCCATTATCAACCAAAACAAACTAATAGGTCTGTTGTATTTAGAAAATTCTTTGATCGAGGGGGCTTTTTCGAGTGAAAGGGTTAGCTTACTTTCTGCCTTAGCGTCCCAAATTGCTATTTCTATCGAAAATGCCGTTTTGTACGAAAATTTGGAAGCCAAAGTTGCCGAAAGAACCGACTCGCTTGCCAAATCCAAAATAGAAATAGAAAAGCAACACAACCTTCTGGAAACCGTTTTAAAAGATTTGCAAGACTCCATTAACTATGCCAAACGCATACAATCGGCTATTTTGCCAAGAACAAACGCACTCAAAAATGCAATTTCCGACCATTTTGTGTTTTATATGCCGCGCGATGTGGTCAGTGGCGATTTTTATTGGACTACCGAAATCAACATTCGAAGCATAGAAACCGAACAAGCCAATTCCCTAAGTGGCAAGCTGGTGCATAAAAAACAAATTTTTGTGGTGGCGGACTGCACAGGGCATGGCGTACCAGGTGCTTTTATGAGCATGATCGGGATCAATCTGCTGAACCAAGTAGTTACCGAAAAACAAATTCACCAACCCAACCTTATTCTTTGGGCGGTGGATTCTGCCCTGCGGGTACTCCTCAAACAGAATGACGCAGGAAGCCAAGACGGTATGGACATGGCTTTGGTTACGATTGACAAAGAAAGCAAAGTATTGGAGTTTGCAGGAGCAAAACGTCCTTTGATTTATTTCAAAGATGGCGAAATTACTGAAATAAAAGGCATTGCCAAAAGTATTGGCGGACATGAACGCGAAATTGCCAAATTTGAAAAACATACCATCTCGACCGAAAATACAACCTTCTACCTATTCTCGGACGGCTACCCCGACCAGATAGGTGGAGAAGAGCATAAAAAATTCCTGATCCGAAATTTCAGAACCCTGCTTACGCAAATTCACCAACTGCCCATGGAGGAGCAAAAACAGATTCTGGAGCAAAGCCTCGAGGAATGGATAGGCAAAGGGCGGCAAATTGACGATATTTTGGTAGCAGGATTCAGGTTTGAATAAAAAAAAATTGCCTGAAAAAAATCACAAAAAAAAACGTATTTTTGCGAGTTGCTTCTAAAAAAGTATGCCATGAAATACGTAAGTCGTTCCGAAGAAATTTTTGATAAGGTGGTAAAACGTACTGCAAAAACAGTCATTGGCTTGTTTCTGCTTGTCCTAAGCCCATGGCTTATCCTCCAATTTCCTGCCGTTCAGACCTATTTGGCTCAAGAACTTGTGCCTTTTCTGGAACAAAAAACGGGTTTTGCTTTCCAAATTGAGCAAGTGGCGATCCGATGGATCGAATCTGCCAAACTAAAGGGCGTAATTGTCAAAGATAAAAACGGTCGGGTGATGATTGAGGCGAAGCAAATAGCCGTTAATTACAACCTTTTGGCACTTTTGCGCAACAAAAACATTACTTTAGAAGAAATTTACCTCAACGAGGCAAAAGTCAATCTGATACGCGATGAAAGAACGGACAACCTGAATTTGTTGGATTTTATTGATGCCTTAGCTGGCGAAGCAGATCCTGCCGATACCACTAAAAGCACCGCAGTAACCCGCCTCGAACAGATAGTCCTTGACGATTGCGCCTTCCGTTATTACGATCCTTCCGACACAACTCAAGTTTTGGAAGGCTTGAATTTCAGCGACTTACGCATTGATCACGTAAGCGGTGAAGTGATTTGGCTCGAAATTGCCCCCGATTATGTTGATGTTGTTTTACGACACGCCGAAGCCGTAGAGTCCAAAACGAACCTGAAAATAAAAAAACTTTCTACTTTTTTTCATCAAACCGAAAACGAACTGCGTTTTTCCGATCTCGATTTCCATTTTGGCGAAAGCATTATTTCCGATTCTGTAATTTTGCGCTACAACAGCACAGACGACATGGCAGAGGATTTTCTGAACAAAGTCCATTTGGGGATTCGTGCCAAAAACAGTGTGATCAGTACCAAAGATTTGGCGATGTTCATACCTTTTTTTAAACAATACAAAGAAAAAATTACGATTAATGGCAGTTTTGATGGAACAGTTGCCAATTTTGCCCTCCAAAAACTTGACCTTCGTTTTGGTAAAAATTCGGCTTTGAAAGGTAATTTGAAAATCAAAGGTTTGCCAGCCTACGATTCGGCACATTACCAACTCGATTTACAGCCTTCACGCCTTGCCATGAACGATCTGAACCAATACCTCACACCCGAAATAAATAAATATACAAACTCGCTTGGATTAGTACAATTAAATGCTTTTTTTACAGGTACAATACAAGATTTTGCCCTGAAAACACAAGCCAAAAGTGCGGTAGGAAGCCTGCGAACCGAAACCAAACTCAATACACAAACCGAAACCTATCAGATTGATTTAAAAGTCGATAGCCTCAATATGGGGGCTATCTTGGGTATGCCTCAAACCCTGCAAAAGATTGATTTTCAGGCAGATGCCAAAGGGCAGGGTTTCAAACTATCGAATGCGGAATCAGACGTTAAAGTGGATATAAGGCGCATTGGGGCTTTAGGTTATGACTATCAGCATATCAATTTATTAACAAGTTTTCATGACCAAAAACTGAAAACCAATTTGGTTTTGCGGGACACAAACGCCAGAGCCGATCTGGATTTAGCCGTAGATTTTAAGGACAGCGTAGCCAACCTAAAACTCGATTTGGATACCTTGCTTTTGCACAAACTGCGCTTGGTAGATCAGGAAATTTTGGCAAAAACCAACCTTACTATGAATTTTAAGGGTTTCGATCTTGATAACACACAAGGCTTGATCGATTTGAATAATACTTACTTGGTGTATCAGCAGAAGGATTTGCTCATGCGTAATTTGGGCATTGCGATTAGCGAACGCAACAATCGGGGGACGGTTATTTTTAATTCCGAATTTTTTAAGGGCAAATTTGCAGGAAATTATACTTTTACCAAACTTCTTGACGATTTGCCAACTCTGGCAAAGGAATACGCCTTGTATTTCCAAAACAATGATTCGCTTCAAACGGCGTATTATGCCCAAAAACCGATTTCCAAAACCGAGGATTACGTAAAAAACGCCTATCAGTTTGATTATGAACTCGAACTTACGAACCTCAATCCCATTATTCGCCTTTTTACCAATGAGGTTCAGGTTTCGAAAAAAGCCAAGCTAAAAGGCACGTTTTTTAATGAATTTGAGCATAATTTGATTCTTTCGGGCAGTTTGGATTCGGTTTCTTTTGGTAAAAATCAAATTCATAAACTCCAACTCGATTTCAGTTCTTACAAAGAAGCAACCGGGCGAGAATTGACGGCAGATTTGGCTTTGAGTGCCGAAAAACAGTTTTTTGGGAATATCAAAACCGAAAAATTTATCTTGATTTCGCACCTCGAAAATAATCGCATGGCTTTTGAGCAGTACGTCAAACAGCAAGGCGCTATGGATAGCCTTTCGCTACATGGTGAAATGTTTTTGTTGCCAAGTTCGCAGTATAAAGTTCGTCTTTTTCCTTCGGTTGTACGGCTCATCGATCAGGCTTGGGCAAATACAGATACGGCTACGGTTACGATTGCGGGCAAAGAAGTCAATTTTCAGGATTTTATTTTCAAAGGCGAAGATCGGCTGATCTCTATCAAAGGTGATATTTCGGAAAAAATCAATAAGGAAATTTCTGTTCAAATCAAAAATTTTGATCTGGTGGCTCTAAAAAACCTTGTTGGTGCGGAAATTGGCGGAACGCTGAATCTGAATGCCGTTATGGACGATGTTTATAAATCAATAAATATAGCCAGTAACGCCAAAATTACCGATTTTACTTTCAATCAATTCCCTTTTGGCAACATTGGTCTGGAGGCGATCTGGAACGAAAAACGGCAAAGATTGGATTTGAACGGCAATATTATGAAAGATAAAGCCGAACTCATTAGTATTTTTGGGGCATATTCGCCCAAAAGCGAAACCAATAAACTTAACCTTCGCCTCAAATTCCAAAATGCAGACATGGCAATGGCTTCGCCCTTTGTCAAAGAATATTTGTCGGATTTTGGTGGTACGCTTACGGGCAGTATGCGGATTGAGGGCGATCTGTCCGAACCCAAAATTACAGGCAGTTTGCGGACTCGAAAGGGAAAAATGAAGGTCAATATGTTAGGCACGACTTACTTTTTTGATGATCAAATTGTTTTCGAGGAAAATTTAATTGGTATGAACAATTTTGCAGTTCGGGACGACAAAGGCGGGAAAGCTACGGTTTCGGGCGGTTTGTACCATGAC
>JAAFHK010000341.1 GCA_013297565.1 Cytophagales bacterium | reverse complement strand
CTTGACTTATTTGGAAGAAATCCAAATCTCAACACCTGCTTTGGCGATGGCACTTTCAGGCAAAAAAGGGCATTTATTTGGTAGAATCAAACGTTTGCTCGAACGCCCCGCTACCCAATCCCATGTTTCGGAAGGTCTGATTGCGGCTTTTTTGGTTTTGTTTTGCTTTTTTTCCTACGGTTTTACCCTACGCAACGATTGGAATACGGATTTTGAAAAAGCGCGCAACGCTACAGAACAGTTGGAAGTGGCGAATAAAACGGTTTCTGAAAATAAAACAGCTTTGGATTTGACAAATAACGAAGCCGATTTATTGGTTTTTCAGGATTCTACTGGCAAAAAGCACAATTTGATAGTGATCAAGGACAAAGAGGGCAATATTACGGAACTCTATGTTGATGGAAAAAAAATCAAACCTGAAGACTTTGATAAATATAAAGCCTTGATTGACAAGCAGTTGGCACTTGCTCCTAAGGCAGATGAGGGAGAGGTAAAAGAAGCCTTAGATGAGGTTTTGGAGGAAGTTCGCAAGAATAAAACAGGCACTAAAAGCCTGATCTGGGTAGGTGATAGTGATGCGCAAAGCCTCGAAGAATTAAGGGAAAAATTGGGAAATTTGGGCAATCTTTCCAATAAACTACAGTTTTCTTTCGACTCCGACAAATTCAAAGTTTTTAGCTTGGACTCATTGTCAAAATTAGAAGATTTTCATTTTGAATTTGACGGAAATGAAGATTTCGGGATTGAAATGCCTGATGCTCCCCATGCCGTAGCACGCATTCCCCATGTCCCTCATGCTCCTCACGTTTCTTTTGACCGTATGCACACGATTGAGGGGGACGAAATTGGCGAAATGCTTTTGAAAGATGGTTTGATGAAAGACAAAGAAAAAACAACTCTTTCTCTGAACAAAACCGAAATGAAAGTTAATGACAAAGCCCTAAGTCAAGAAATTGCCGATAAATACCGCCGTTTTTTTGCTGAAAAACAAGGAAAAAGCGTGGAAAAAGTTTTCAAAGACGACACGCAATTTACCATCTGCCTGAACGGAGTAGAAATCGAAACGGTTAATAAAACGGGCAAAAAAGGTGTTTTTGTTTGGACTGGTGAAAATAGAGAAGTCGAACGCCAAATGCGTGAAACGGAACGTAAAATGCGTGATGCAGAACGCCAAATGCGTGAAACAGAAAGAGAACTGGAAAAAACAAACCAAGCACTCGAAAGAACAAACAGAGATATGGAACGCAGTGCCGAAAAAGCTCAAAGAGATGCCCAAGCTCAAGAGAAAAAATCGCAAAAAATGCTCGAACGTTTTAGAGCAGAACTTCGCAAAGACGGTTTGAACGATGGCAAGAAATTCGAGCTGAAAATGAGTCATAAGGGTTTGGAGGTCGATGGACAAAAACAACCTGATGCTCTGTTCCAAAAATACAAAAAGATTTGGGAAGAATTGGAAGGTAAAAACTTTGACGAAACTTTTGATAAAGACGGTAAATTCTTTCGGTTTAGCTTTTCCAACTAAAACAAATTGCTTTGTATTCTTTGCAAAATAACTAAATTTGCAAAAAGACTTCGTAGAAAAACAGTTCTTTGAGAACTGTTTTTTTTTGATAATTATTTACGCTATGCCACTTCACGAACGCCAATTATTTTTGCAAAATCTTGCCCAAACTTCGGATACGCCCCTGATGCTTGAGATTTATAGGGCTAAAGGAGTGTATTTATTTTCGCCGTATCGGAAAAAATATATCGACCTCATTTCGGGGATCGGTGTGAGCAATGTCGGACATTCGCACCCACGAGTCCTCAAAGCGATCCGCCAACAAAGCGAACGCTACCTGCACCTCATGGTGTATGGCGAATACGTACAGAGTCCGCAAACCCAATTAGCCAAGAAATTGGTCAGTATGCTACCGCAACACCTTGACAATGTGTATTTTGTCAATTCGGGAAGCGAGGCTATCGAGGGCGCAATGAAATTGGCGAAACGTTTTACGGGCAGAACCGAATTGGTTTCGTGCCTCAATGCCTATCATGGTTCTTCGCATGGGGCTTTGAGCATTGGCGGATCGGAACATTTTAAAAATGCCTACAGACCGCTTTTGCCCGATATTCGGCAGATTCGTTTTGGGGAAATGGCTGATTTGGAACTGATTACCCGAAAAACCGCAGGCGTAATTATCGAAACCGTACAAGGCGAAGCAGGAGTCCGAGTGCCAAGTGCGGAATATATGCAGGCTTTGCGAAAACGCTGTACGGAAACGGAAACGCTGTTGGTTTTGGACGAAATTCAGGCGGGTTTTGGGCGAACAGGCAAATTTTGGGCTTTCGAACATTTTGGCATCGAGCCTGATGTTTTGGTAACAGCAAAGGCAATGGGCGGAGGAATGCCTTTGGGGGCGTTTATTAGTTCGAAAGAAATCATGGCGGTTTTGAAAAATAACCCGATTTTGGGACATATTACCACTTTTGGCGGACACCCTGTGAGCTGTGCCGCATCTTTGGCGAGTATGGAAGTGATTGAAAATGAACAACTTGTATCCCAAATTCCCCAAAAAGAAGCCCTTTTTAGAAAACTTTTAACTCACCCTTTGATCCGTGAAATTCGCAGTTGCGGACTCATGATGGCTGTCGAATTCGAAAATTTTGAAATCCTGAAAAAAATCATTGATAAAACGATTGAAAAAGGAGCCATTACGGATTGGTTTCTGTTTTGCGACAACAGTATGCGGATTGCTCCACCCCTGATTATTACCGAAAAACAAATTAAAAAGGCTTGTACCGCCATTTTGGAGGCTTGTGAGGAAGTAAATGCTTAGTTTTGCCTTTTTCATTTATCTTTTTTTATACTCAATTAAAATTGCTTTTGTAAGGCGAACATTCTTGTTCGTTTCTGTGGCGAACAAGAATGTTCGTTTTACGAAAAAAACAATTTAGTTTTAGTATAGTATTTTACGTAATATTTTATCCTAAAACTTATTTCTTTTATGCAAAATCTACCTTTTTTATACGAAAATTTACCCGCCAATCTGAAAACCCAAGCCCTCGAAATGATCGAATTTTGGGCATTTCAAGGGCATTTACCAATTCCTAAACACGCCTCTTTTGTAGAAATTTTGCCCCTTTTGCCCGAAAAATTGCGAAATGATTTAGCCGATTATTTGCGGTTTTTGCAAAGCAAAATCGAAAAAATAATAAACCTCGAAGAAAAAGCCGCTAAAGCCCATTTGCTTGCCCGAAAAATAAGGCAAGAACTCGATAAAATGCCCAAAGAAAGCATAGATTCCTTAAAAATGGAATTAAAAAAGATGATTCCGCAAGCGGACTCGACCGTTATGCTCAAGATCGGGAGTGGGGCTTACGAAGAAGAAAGAGAAACTTCGGTAGGCATTTTTATTGGCGTACAAAACGTACAAACTGCCGAAACGATTGATTTGGAAAGCTATTTTACGGAGGTTTTCCGTTTGGCACATACCGAAAAACTTGAGGTTTTGGAAGAAGTTTTAGCCGAATTTGAGGCGGAAGCGGAACCCGAATTTTGGCTGACCTCGATTCCTGCTTCAAAAATAGACGAAGGACTTTATGGTTTGCATTTTAGTTTAAGGGCGCGTTTAATTTTAACCGAAAAAGAATATGAAGAAGCGTAAGGAAAAAAGAAAGTTTGCGACAAATGCGGTATCTTTTTTTGGATAGATATTTATCATGTGTTACCTAAAGCCGTTTTTGGTGGAAAAGGTGATTTGGCAAATTTTTGCCCAAATTGTCATCGGGACTACCATGAAAAATTGGGACGAAAAAATTTAAGAAACCTCGATCCCGATTTTCATTATGACTTTTTTGCCAAATGGATTGCGGGCGCATTGGGCGTAGTGGCTTTGGCTTTGATGGTTTGGTGGGCAAAATAATAGCCTTAATAAGTTTTGAAACTTACAAGGGATATTAAAGTTTATGAATAAATGCGTAATGCCCTTTATGATGTTTCTAAAATACTGAAAATCAACACATTGGCACACCCTAAAGGTAGGCTACAGTATTATTCATAAAGGCTATTTTTGAAAATGAATTTTTTAGCCGCCCTTTTTCAGTCCTTCCCCAAAACCTTAAACGAAACCCTACGGTTGCTGGCTCTGCCTTCGGCGCTCGCATTATCGGCAATGGCTTGCGTACTTCCGTAGCCTTTTGGCAAAAGCCGAGTCGGGCTAATTCCTTTTTCGGTTAAATATTTACTTACGGATTGGGCGCGTTGCTCGGAAAGTTTTTGATTCTTTTGGGCTGTTCCTGTATTGTCCGTATGTGCCGCTATTTCGAGTCTGAAGTCTGCATTTTCTTCCAAAAATTCCACAATTTGATCCAAAACTATAGCCGCCTCCGCTTGCAAATTGCTTGACCCTACTGCAAAATTCAGATCGCCTAATTGCAAAGGTTTTTCGGTTTCAGGATCGATCAGGGTTTTATCCGCACCCACTCGAAGCGGCTGGGGCATATATTTATCGGGCAGGCGGAAAAAATATACTTTTTGCGGATTATTATAAACTTGAGGTGTATATTTTTTGGGAAAATGTTGTGCCGTAAAATACATCTTTTGTTCAAAAAGAACGAAATCCCAACATTCATAATCTTCCAAACCTATTTCTTTGATTGGGGCAGGTTTTGTCCATTTGCCTTTTTGTAAACGTGAGAAATAATATTGGGAAGGCATAAAATTGCGTCCATTATTTGTGTT
>JAAFHK010000351.1 GCA_013297565.1 Cytophagales bacterium | reverse complement strand
GGGGCTTTCAAATCGTTGATTTTTTTGGAAGCACTGCCCGTCATGCCCATTTTTTCCAAAAGCAAATCGTAGCGATCTTTGCCCGAAATCTCGATCAATTTGCCGTTTATTTTGAGCCAAACGGTTTTCGCAACTTCGTCTATTTTGTCTAATTCGGCGGTGTGCGACTCTCCGTTAATAATAATGCTATAATGACGAGGCGAGGTTTCTACCAAATCCCAAGCCATCAGTTTGCCATCAACGAGTGTCCCCTGCGCGGTTTGCTCGACAGCAAAGTTCGTATTACCTACTTTTACTTGCCACATAATAATTTGTTGTTGAAAAATGATTTAGGCAAATATAGATCAATTTTTCAAATTGTTAAGAAAATGGCTTATATTTTGATTTAAGGTTTTTGTTCAATTCGTATAGCGTTTGAGAAAAAAAGTTACTTTTGTAACGTTGATAGCCAAACGAAAGCCAAACAATTAACAATCAACACCTTGCACTTATACGCTGATTTATGAAAAAATCAATTATTTATATTTTCTTTTTCTTTTTTGTGCTTCTTTCTTGTAATAAAAAGGAGAAAGTTGATCTGATAGTATATAATGCCGTAGTTTATACGGTCGACTCCGCCTTCCAAAAAGCCGAAGCCTTGGCTATCAAAGATGGAAAATTTGTGGCGATTGGAAAAAGCAAAGAAATTTTGGAAAAATACGAGTGTGAAAATATAGTAGATATACAACAAAGGACTATTTTTCCCGGATTCTACGATGCTCATTGCCATTTTGCAGGTTTGGGGACACTTTCACAACAGGTGGATTTGGTTGGGGCAAAATCTTTTGGGCAAATTATTAGCCGTTTGAAAAAATATAATAAACAAAATCCTGACAAAAAATGGATTTTGGGACGCGGTTGGGATCAGAATCTTTGGGAAAAGAAAGAATTTCCTGAAAAAACGAAATTGGATAGTATGTTTCCCGAAAAACCTGTTTTTCTCGAACGCGTTGATGGTCATGCGGCTTTGGTAAACCAAAAAGCCCTCGATTTGGCAGGAATTACAGCCCAAACGCAGATTGAGGGAGGCAAAGTAATTTTAAAAAATGGAAAGCCTACAGGAGTTTTGATTGATAATGCCGTTACGCTTGTCCAAAAAGTAATTCCTCCGCCAAGCCCCGAAGAACTCAAAGAAATGCTTTTGTATGCCCAAAATCTTTGTTTTTCGAAAGGTTTGACAAGCGTTGTTGATGCAGGTCTGGACAAAAAAGTGGTTCTCATGATCGACTCTTTGCAAAAAACACAAGACCTGAAAATTGGGGTTTATGCTATGCTGAACCCAAGCCAAGAAAACAAAGATCATTTCCTCAAAAAAGGCATTTATCAGACCGACAAATTACAAGTTCGATCCTTCAAAATTTACGCTGACGGAGCTTTGGGTTCGCGCGGAGCTATGCTTTTGAAACCCTACAGCGACGAACCCAAAACTCAAGGCTTGATCCTTACCTCTGCCGAAACTATGGATCAACTTTTTAAAGAAATCTATGAAGGCGGTTATCAGGCAAATACGCATTGCATTGGCGATTCGGCAAACCGTTTGGTTTTAGACCTCTATGGCAAATACTTGAAAGGAACGAACGACAAACGATGGAGAATAGAACACGCCCAAGTAGTCGAACCGCGTGAATTGATCAAATTTAAACAGTTTAGTGTCATTCCTTCCGTCCAGCCTACTCACGCTACTTCGGATATGGCGTGGGCAGTTACTCGATTGGGTGAAAATAGGATTAAAAATGCCTACGCTTATCAAAACCTGCTCGAACAAAACGGCATGATTGCCTTCGGGACTGATTTTCCTGTAGAGGACGTAAATCCCATTTATACTTTTCATGCGGCTACGGCTCGGCGCGATGCCACGCACAGCCCCGATAACGGTTTCCAAATGGAAAATGCGGTTTCTGCCCAAAATACGCTACGTGCCATGACCATCTGGGCGGCTTACAGTGTGTTCGAAGAAAAACAAAAAGGGAGCATAGAAATTGGAAAACAAGCTGATTTTGTGGTTTTGGATACTGACCTGATGGAAACTGACTTTAGACTCTTGCGCCTTACAAGAGTTTTGAATACCTTTGTCGCAGGTGAAAAAGTATTCAGTGATTTAGAATCGGGCTATTAATAGTCTATAAAAAACTATGTTTATTACAAAATTTCTTTGGATTGTAACAGGTTTGGTGTTTTTGGGTTTTCTTACCCTGACCAATATGCAACTCCCCGACCCCATCAAATTGGATTTTGAAAATGCCGATCTGCAAGGACTCTCGATCCGCAAAGCCTATTATTTTTATACAGGTTTAGGTATTTTTCTATTGATTAGTTGGCTCATTGTGCTTTGGGGAAAGTTGTTGGGTTTAGTACCTGCCTCTCGGTTGCTTGTCCCGAATCGGACTTTTTGGAATAGCGAACCCGATCTGCTTAAAATATGCCGAAAACGCCAATTAGATTGGACAAAAGGCGTAGGAGTAGGAATTAATATATTCCTCATTTTCAATCTTTTATCTATTTATACCTACAACGATCCGCACTTTTATATCCCGACTGTTTGGCTTTATGTGGCTTTGGGTTTGGCATTTATTGGCTGGATTGTGGGTTATTTTTTTGCCTTTAATCCTTCTTATTCGCAGGATTAGCATAAAAAAATGGACTTTGTATGCTGAACATTCTTGTTCGCCACAGAAACGAACAAGAATGTTCGTTTTACGAAAGGTGTTTTAGTTTCTGAAATTAAAACACCTTATTTTATAATCTAACAAACTGAAAACCAATACTTTATTTGCTAAAGGCTCGGCAAAACCTGTGAGAACTTTTAGGGCTTCGGTGGCTTGCAAACTGCCAATAATTCCTGCCAAAACGCCCAGAACTCCGCCTTCCGTACAATTCATTCCCGCCTCAAAAACCGACAAATCAGGAAATAAATCTCTATAATTTGCGGAACGCTTGCCGTTTTTTTGTAAGAAATTAAATACAGAAACCTGCCCCTCGAAACCCGAAATTGCCCCATAAATATAGGTTTTGGCTAATTTTACACACGAATCGTTCAACAAAAGGCGCGTTTCCAGATTGTCCGTTGCGTCTATGATGAGTTCGTAATTTTCTAAGACTTTTTCGACATTTTCGGTTTGTATTTTTTCCTCAAAAATGGCTGTTCGTACAAAAGGATTCAGGTTTTGAACCGCAATTTCGGCACATTGTACTTTTGGTTTTCCAATATCGGACGTATGATAAAGCACCTGCCTCGCCAAATTGCTTTCCTCTACTTTATCAAAATCGGCAATTCCCAAAAAGCCCACACCTGCCGCCGCCAAATATTGCAAAACAGGGCAACCCAAACCGCCCGCCCCTACGACCAAAACACGACTTTCTTTGAGTTTTGCTTGGGATTTAAAACCAAACGAGGGCAATATGAGTTGTCGATGGTAGCGTTTTAATTCTTTTTGCTCCATTTTGGAATGATTTTTTATACTTTTGTTATATTCGATCAAAATTGCTTCTGTACGGCGAACCATTAGAAAATAAACAATATTATGCAAAAATATCCGATTGGCATACAAGATTTTCAAAAACTGCGTGAAAACGGTTTTTTGTATATCGACAAAACTAAATACCTTTTCGACTTGGTTAAAAATGGCGGACAATACTTCCTTTCACGTCCTCGCCGTTTTGGTAAATCCCTCTTAATCAGCACTTTAAAAGAGTTTTTTTTGGGAAATGCCAAACTTTTCGAAGGGCTTTGGATTGCGGATAAAACGGAGTTCAAAAAATATCCGATCATTCATTTGGATTTTTCGAGCATGGATTATCATAATTTGGGCTTGGAAAAAGTTTTGCAAGAACGCCTATGGGAACAAGTGCAAAAATACCAAATGGGTTTGGAAAAGGAAACTTCAAAGGAAATGTTTAGAAAAATGATTTTGGAACTTTCCGAAACGCAAAAAGTGGTGATTTTGATAGATGAATACGACAAACCAATTATTGATTATTTGGAAAATCCTAAAATCGAAAAGGCAAAGGAAAATAGGAATATTTTGAAAAATTTTTATGGGGTAATCAAAGGTTTAGATGCCCATATTGAGTTTTTTATGCTCACAGGTATTTCCAAGTTTAGCAAGGTTTCTATTTTTTCCGAACTCAATCACCTTACTGATTTGACTTTGAATGCGCATTTTTCTGCCATGTTGGGCTATACACAGGGAGAGTTAGAAAAATATTTTGCTGAGGAAATTATACAATTTGCTCAAAATGAAGAACTTACAAAAGAAGCATTTTTAGAAAAAATCAAATATTGGTATAATGGTTATAATTGGTTGGGCAAAGAGAAAGTTTATAATCCGTTTTCTATTTTGAATTTTTTTAATGCAGAAGATTTTAAAAATTTTTGGTTCGAAACAGGCACGCCGACCTTTTTGGTCAATCTGATCAAAGAAAAAGAATTGTATAATTTCGAGAATGAAGAAGTTGATGTTAATTTGATCAACAGCTACGAAATAGATGATCTTACGCCACAAACTTTACTTTTTCAAACAGGTTATTTGACTATAAAAAGTAAAGAATCACATTTGAGTTATACGCTTGATTATCCGAATTTGGAAGTTAGAGATTCCTTTTACCAATATCTACTACGTTCTTACAGCCAATTAACCAATAC
>JAAFHK010000034.1:6047-17886 GCA_013297565.1 Cytophagales bacterium | reverse complement strand
GTCCCAGATACAAGGCGTTACTCGAAGCCTGAATGGTTCGGGCAAGCTTTTCGATTTTATCGTTTTGTTGTAAAATTTGCTCTATTTTTTGCGGAAACCCCTCCAATTCGTGCAAAAGTTCAGAAAAAACCGCTTCAGAAATCGTGTTTCGTCTTTTGGCAAGCATAATTGCCATCATGGTCAAAACGGTTACTTGAGCCGTAAAAGCCTTCGTACTTGCTACGCCAATTTCGGGACCCGCATGGGTATAAGCGCCTTCGTGCGTGGTACGGGCAATCGAAGAACCGACCACATTGCAAACGCCAAAAATAATTGCCCCGTTTTCCTTGGCTAATTGGATTGCCGCCAAAGTATCGGCAGTTTCGCCCGACTGCGAAATAGCAATGACGGAATCTTCAGGCGTAATAATCGGATTTCGGTAGCGAAATTCGGAAGCGTACTCGACCTCCACAGGGATTCGTGCCAATTCCTCAAAAATATATTCGGCTACCAAACCTGCGTGCCACGAAGTCCCGCAACCCAGCATAATAATGCGTTTGCTTTTGAGCAAATGATCCAGATAATGGTTAATTCCGCCCAACATCAAATGTCCTTTTTCAGCATTTAACCGACCTCGTAAGCAGTCATGAACCGAATTGGGCTGTTCAAAAATTTCTTTGAGCATAAACGAATCGAAACCACCTTTTTCAATAGCTTCCAATTCCATATCCAAAACAGTTATATAAGGAGTCATAGCGGCATTGCTTATATCTATGATTTTCAGGTCATTAGGCTTAATAATCGCAATTTCTCCATCATTCAAATAAACTACTTCATTGGTATATTCGATGATCGGGGTTGCGTCCGAAGCCAAGAAAAATTCTTTTTTGTCTTTACCAATGCCAATCACCAAAGGGCTACTTTTTCGGGCGGCAATCAACTGCTTGGGCTGATCGACCGACATGACAATAATGGCATACGCCCCAACTACCCTCGTAAGGGCAACTCGAACGGCTTCCTCAATAGGGCAAGCATTGTCTTTTTGGATTTGCTCGATAAAGTGAATAAAAACTTCAGAATCGGTATCACTGCGGAAAGTATGCCCTTTATTGATGAGTTCTTGTTTCAAAGAAGCATAATTTTCGATAATTCCATTGTGAATAATTGCCAAACGGTCATCAGACGAAAAATGCGGGTGTGCGTTTCGGTCAGAAGGTTCGCCATGCGTAGCCCAACGCGTATGCCCCATGCCCACGCTTGCTTTAGTATCTTCAGTTTTGATAAATGCTTCCAAATCACTCACTTTGCCTTTTTTCTTAAAAACGCCCAAATGACCGTTCATAAGTGCCACGCCTGCGCTGTCGTAACCTCTGTATTCGAGGCGTTTTAGCCCTTTGATGATGATGGGGCAAGCCTCTTGCTCACCCAAATAACCTACGATTCCGCACATAAAAGGATTTTTGTTTTGTAGATCAAATAATTTTTTTCTTAAAACGAATTTTTTGTAGAAATCCGTTAATTTTCTGTGAATTTTTAGGCAAATATACGCAGGACTTTTACCTTAAAGGTCTAAATTGACAAAAAATAACATATTTACCGCCTTTTCGGGTGTTTTCAGCCGAAAAATTTAGAAATTTTTGCAGGTCAAAAGACCTGCAAAGGCGAAATAACATATCTGCCTTACTTTTTACGACAAAAAAACAAATATTGATCGCTTTCTATGTGCGGCGAACTAGGCGAAGGATCGTAATAATCTTGTGCAAAATCACTAAAACGATACGTTTCGACCGAAAACCCTGTTTTTTCCAATTTTTGGACAAAATCCAATCCGTACAATCGATAATTATAAGGATACCCATACAATTTTTCCCTTTCCGAATCGGTCAAATAGCCTGTTTTTTCAAAGGTTTCTTTTCCGTAAATTGGCACAGCAATCATAGCCCAACCTTGAGGTTTTAGCAAACGGTGCATTTCAGAAAGGGCAAGACCGTCATTATCAATAAGTTCCAAAACGTGATAACAAATTTGGGCATCAAAACTTTCATTTTCTAAAGGCATTTTTCGAATATCGAGTTCGATGGCTTTAAGGTGTTTGTAGCGAGCAATGTCAATATCACCGCAAAAATACTGCATTTTGGGGTAGGTCTTCGTAAAATAGTCCGCCAAATGGTCTTCAGGAGCAAAATGCAAAAGTTTGATATTTGATTTGGCTAAAATTCCTTTTTCTTCAATGAATTTGACCAAAAAACGGTGGCGAATCCAACTACCGCATTGCGGGCAGAGGGCATCGGGCGTATCATGGTCGATCAGTTCGTTCCGAACGTACCATTTCGCATGGAGTGGCAACATTTTTCGGAAATTTTCTTTACAAACATAGCATTTTAGGCGATTTCCACCGTATTTAAGGCGTATATACCAATTTTTGAGTATTTTTTTCATAGATCATATTTTCGGAAAAAAGTTCGGTTGATATAAAAACAGACTTGTTCAGGTTTTTCTTCAGTAAAAGAAATGCGTGGAATCATGGAAATACCGCTTTCCTCGTCAGGAAATGGAGCAATAAAAGGCGTTTTCAATCTATTAGGGTTGGTTGTATAGATAAAAGACAAATAATTATCTCTGCAAATCTGGGAAGTATTAGAATTGAAATGATTTTTTTTTCCAAAAGGAATAGCAAAGTGGCGAATAGCTTGGTCTAATAAATTTTCTAAAAAAACTTGGTTTTTTTCTATTTCTTTTTTTTGCAAAGGAGGCGAGCAGTATGCCAAAGGCAAATGTTCGGCAGTATGGTTGCCAAAACGAACGCCTTTTTGGGCTAAAAATAAAACATCTTCTTTATTCAAATACAAAGAAGCGGGAGGCGAATCGGCATAAAAAATTTCCGCTATTTTTTCGTCCCAATTTCCCCTTTCTATCAAACTTTCAATCGGTTTTTCTTTAAATCTTTCCCACGAAACCTTATCTCTTAATATTTTGTCCCAAATTTTTTCCATGTATTCGGTTTTATGCTTTTGGAGCAGGAAATTGCTTACCCAGAGTTGATCGTTTTCGAGAGCAAATTGGTTTAAAAACACCGTAAAAGGGATTTCGTAGCGGTTTAGCAGGGGAAAAACCAAAGTCCGAACTGTAGCGAAACCATCATCGAAGGTCAGGGCGGCGTAGTTTTGATTGGCGGGCAGATCAGCATTGAGAAGCGTATCGAGATCGACAATCTTGAAATTTTGGCGAATGAAATCGATTTGTCGGACAAAAACAGCGTAGGTTGTGGTGCAAAGTTCGAGATAAGTTGGATCCTTGTCAGGTCGGATATAATGATGAACAAAAACAAAACGATTGCCTTTGCTCAAAGGCAGGCAAATGTTTTGTTCAAAAAAATTTCGCACAACAAAGGGAAATAACATAAAAAATTTGTTGATTTTAAGTGTTTAGTTTTTTGATAAAATACTGATTTTCATAGACTTACCCACTTGCTCATTTCCTCATAATAAGCAAAATAAGGCGTTTGGTTGTATTCTTCTTCTAATAAATTTTTCAAAACATTTCGGTTTATTCCCTGATTCAAGGGCATGGATTCCTTTAAATATTCGTAATATTCCTGTGAAAGCGTAAGTCTAAACAAATAAAATGCCGCTACGGTTTGGCAATTTTGGTAATAATTTCCCTCGTTCAACACCTTATCAAAGGCTTCTTTGACTCTGGGCAAGTCGGTAATTTGCATACGTTCGTAGATATACGACAAAGCACTCAAAATAACCAAATGACTTTCGTTGGGGTTTTCGATCATTTCCAAACATTCGTCCCAAAAATCGGTAATTTCCCAATAACAAGCAAAAGTTATCAAGTCATTGCGAAAACACTCGTCAGGGTGTGTAACAATATGCTTACGAATGTATTTTCGGATAATATTTAATTGTTTTTGATTAAAGTAAGCGTAATTGAGCAAAAAATCAGCAATTAGCAATTCGTCCTCCAAAGCCAAAATAAATGCTACATATTCGTTTGGAATCCGTTTTTTGGCGCAAATTTCTTTTATGGCTTCATAAGGCATTTCGAAACTTTCCTCATTGGTTAGTTTTTGTTTCAATAAATCCCAATCGAGTTTCATTTTATTTTGTTTTTTTAGGTTTTCGTTTTTCCCTTGATTGCCTACTTGGGCGTTCTTTGAGGGCTTTTTGTTGCGCTTTCAATTTCTTGGCGGCTTGTTTTTTTTCTTTGACCGAAGTTTGAGAATCGTTTATACTAAAAACGCTTATAAGTTACACATTTTTATCTTCGTAAAATATTGATTTTCAACCTTGTAAGGTCTTTAAGACCTTACAAGGTTATACAGTTTATAGTATAATATAGCCAATAACCTTTCCACTTCTTCGGGTTCAAGTTTTACGTTGTTTTTTGTAGCATAGGCTTTAGCCTGTGATTTCTTAATAATTAACAAATTAGATACACAGACTAAAGTCTATGTTACAAATTTAATTTATACCATTCGTCTGGTTTTATAACGATACATCAAAAACACCAAAAGCAAAAATGCCCAAATTCCTACAATCCAAAAAACAAATTGCAAGCCTGTCGGCTGATAAACAGGGGCAGAATCGCCTTGAAATTCGAAACAAGCCCAATAAAAAGGTTCTCTATTTCGCATACCTTTCTGGAAATAGTCCAATTTGGCTTGGTGCAGGGCTTCGTCTTTTGGCATACCTTTCTGGAGGTATTCGTGAAAACTTGTAAAAATTTGAAAACTCGCCTCGTCATTCGCATTCCAAAGCGTAAAAGCAATATTAGGACAACCTGCGTAGGTAAAACCTCGTGCCAAACTCATCACACCCTCGCCCTGTCGGAGTTGCCCTCGCCCTGTTTGGCAGGCACTTAAAATAACCAATTTGGCTTTTTCTAAGTTCAATTCGTAAAGATCGGAAGTGTAAATTCGCCAATTTTGGGTAGAATCAGGGTAGCAAGCAATAAAGGATTGGTCGGGCAGGCTGTCGTTGGCTACGGCGTGCGTGGCAAAATGAATAATATCGTAATTTTTGAAAAAACTCAAAATTGAATCTTTGACAGCCGCTGTTTTTTCAAAAACTTTTGCTCCAAAACTTTTCAAATATTGCATTTCCTCTATAGATTTGGGCAAAGGCAATAAATCGGAACGTTTGACGGCAATCGTAGCGCTTTCGGGCTGGTAGGCAAAAGGCGCAATCGCCAAAATTGAATTGATTTTATTAACAGGTTTTCGGTTTTTGATAGCTTGGTGCAAAAGTTGGGCAGAATAGGCTCGGCTAACTATGTGGTCATAAAGCAAATAGCGCGTTTTTTTGAGATCAGAAACCAGCATATCAAACCCCAAATAATGCAATTCGGCATCGGGAATAATGATCAAACGCCTGGGCAAAAGATGACGAACAGGAAGCATGAGTTGTTGGTAGAGCAAATTGGCATCTTGCCTAATTCGGTCGTCAAGCTGATATTTGGTTAGACGATTGGAAAGATCAACAATTAAATTTCGCAAATTAGGCATGATCGGACTTTCAAGAACCTGAAAGTTATTTTTGGTAATCACGAAAATATACAATTTTTCTTTTCCTACCAAATACTCAATCAAAGCGGTGCTATCATCATAAAGAATTTCGTCCTGAACGGTTTTGATCGAAAGGGAGTTTTCGGCATATTTGAGCTGGTTAAATTGCGAATTTTGCTCATGTTGGTCTTGAATCTGGGCTTGTTTGATCCAAAGATCATTTAATTGATCATTAATGGTCTTTTTTTCGGCTTCTTTTTTCGTTCCCAATAATTTTTGTTCGAGTTGGATAATCAAATGGCGGTTTTCTTTTTCCTGCACCAAAAGAGTCGAATCCAAGAGATGATCCAAACTAATTTTTTGCAAAGCCTCTGCCAAAACTACCGCTTTGCTACCTTCGGCAAATTGGAAAGCCTTTTCTTTTTCGTTCAGTGTTAGCGCCAAAGCAAGGGCTTTTTCGAAAGTTGGGCTAAGTTCTTTTTGAAAAAAAAGTTTGGTTTCGTCATGAAAATAGCGTTTTCGGATACGTTCGGCAAGTTTCAAAGCCGTTTCGTAGGTTTTGAGGGCGGCGCGTTGGCTGATATTATTTTTCGACTTGGCATTGGGCAAAGCAAGCAAATCAGCTTTGCGGCGCAAAACTTTAAACAGTTCCAAATTCGAAAAAGTCTGCAAATTGTTTGGCATTTCGAGCAAATCTTCAGAACGGAACGCAGGACACAAAACCATGAGGGCTTTTTGGGTATGCTGTAGCGCAAGGGGAATATTTTGCTCTTTTTCCGCAATTTGACTAAGTCCCAAATAAGAATGAACTTGGTGTAAAGGGTATTTTGTATTTTTGCTAATGGCTTGTTCCAAATAATTTTGGGCTTTCTCCAGATCGTTATTTTGTAAATAGGCTTTTCCCAAATTATTTAAAATAATGACTTGAAAAACACTATCTTTTGTGGCATTTCGGCTTTGAGCAAAGGCTTTTTGAAAATACTCAAGGGCTTTCGTGCCTTGTTGCATTTGGTAATAAGTCGTGCCAATACCATTATAAATTTGGTAGGGTTGTATGCCCAAATTACTTTTTTTATACAAATTTTGTTCAAAATAAGGGCTATTGAGGGCTTGGAAATACATAGCAAGGGCTTTTTCGTATTCTCCTAAATCTCGGTATAATTCACCCATATTATTGTAGGTTGTTGCTATACTTTCTATTTGAAAAACATCATTTTTATTTTTTTGAAAAAAAAACAGCTGTTTTTCATAATTATTTAAAGCCAAAGACCAATTTCCTTTGTCTTGGTTGAGAAATGCCAATGAATTATATAAATAAGCAACTGCTTGATTATCAAAGGTTTGGCTAACATACTTTTCTGCTTTTTTATAATAAAATAAGGCTGAGTCGCTTTGTTGGAACTCAAAATAAAATAAATCGGCTATTTCTTTATAAATTTGCAAAAAAGGTGGTTTTTGGGAATTGATTTGTTGGGCTATTTTCAAAGCATCTTTCAGGTATTTGAGGGCGGATCGGGCTTCTTTTTCTTCATAACTATAGTACAAACCCAATTTGAGGTAACAATCGACCAAGATTGTATCTTTTCGGTTTTCAAATTCCCATTCAGTCATTACTTCTCTGTAAATGTCTGCTTGTATTTCAGCCGTTTGCTTAAAATGTGCATTAGCGGCTTTCCACTGCGCCAAATGCTTGTCTGATTGGGCAAGTAAATTCCCACAAAAAAAGAAAATAAAAGATAAAAAAAATAGATTTTTCATAGTTTTGTAACGTAGGCTTCAGCCTGCGATGTATTTGATTTTCAAGCATTTAGGAAACCACACGCTAAAGCGTATGTTACAAAATCAAAACAGACTCTCTGTAATATCCCGCTTTTTCAGTTCCGCACTTTTCAAAATGTCCAAAGGCAAGGGCAAATTCATACGCAAACCGTCAAGCAATTCTTGGATCGAAACTATGGTAATTTTCGGGAAACTTTGCCCAAAGCTATTTTCGAAAAAACCGTATTTTGTGGCTTCTTTGACTAAGTTCTCGACAGGATACAAACTAATCAAATACCCGACAGCCGCTTTTTCCCTTTCCAATGTTCCTACCAAATCACGAACTACGGTCGGGTTCAAATTCTTGTTCGATTTGACTGAAAAAAGCACTTTTCGGCTTATTTCCTTGTGATTTTCGTCATAGTCGAGCATATACGCCATGCCATCGATGCCGCCGTCTCCGCCTTTTTTGTCGTTTATAAAAGCCCTGTTTTTCGAAAATTTTAAAACCGCCCATTTTTCAAATTCTTTTCGCAAGCGGTCGTCCTGACGATTCGCCAAAGCCACAGCCGCCTCGAAATCTTCGGGTTCGCCTTGCAAAATTACCTTTGCAGGAATCTTAATTTGTTTTTCCTGATCCCTAATATCTTCGGTAAAATTTGATCCAAACGAATCTTCTAAACGTTTGAGAATCAGCGAAATAGATTGGTAAGTAATATCAATTCCGATCCATTTTCGGTTCATTTTTTCGGCAACCGCAATCGTAGTTCCGCACCCGCAAAAGCAGTCCAAAACAACATCATTTTCATTAGAACTTGCCTCAATAATGCGTTCCAAAAGGGCTTCGGGTTTTTGAGTCGGGTAGCCGAGTCGTTCTTTTGCTTGCGAATTAATTGGCGGAATATCATTCCAAATCGAACCTATATTTTTGCCAATTTGTTCATCTAAATATTTTTTCAGGCGTGGTTTATCGGGGTTCGTAAAAATTAACCAACCTTTTTCCATAGCTTCATCTATCCGTTCTTGTGTCCAAATCCAATGTTTGCCACGTGGTGGTTCTATCACTCGATCCCCAAATCTTTTAGCCTGACCTTGCCCATCTTGCAAAAAACTCACTAATTGGTATTTCCTGCCCGTTTCGGATTCGGTTTGTGAGAAATATTTTTTTATATATTCAGGATTAGGCTGTTTGTATTGTAATTTGAAAAGGTAAGAATCGGATTTGGAATAAAACAAAATAACATCTTGCTGTTTGGCAAAATGCAAACTTTGTGCTTTAGGTACTCTTGTTTTTTCCCATACAATTTCATTTTTAAAATCCCCGCCTCTTGTGCAAAACAGAGCATCACAAAGCAGTTTCAAATAATGGCTTGCCGTAGGGTCGCAATGCAAATAAAAACTGCCCGTAGGTTTCAAAACCCTGTGAATTTCGGCAATGCGCTGCGTCATGGCAAGCAAATACGCCATCAAACCGCTTTCTTTCAAAACCTGCCTCAAACCCAACACAAGTGCGCAAACTTCGGGAGTATAAACCTGATCTTTGTTTTTGACTATTTCCTGAAAAGCCATATTTGCCGCTTCGCCCCAAAGCCACGTATCCACAAAAGCCTGCGTTTGCGCCTTGTCCTCGCTACCAATATTGTTATAAATTTGGTTGTAATTCCGTTTCGAATTGAAAGGCGGATCGATATAGCACAAATCCACGCTTTCGTCAGCTACAAAATTTCGCAAGATTTCTAAATTATCGCCGTAATAGAGTTGGTTTTTCATAGTTCGTATTTTGTAACATACGCTTCAGCCTGCGATGTCTTTGATTTTCAAGGGTTTATTAAAAACACAGACTGAAGTCTATGTTACATTTTTTAAAACAAATTTTCGGTATTATCTTTTTTGTTCAATTCTGCACTTTTAACTACTTCGAGCGCCATGGGCAATTCTAAACGCTTGCCATCAATAATATCCTGAACTGTTATGATCTGAAGTCTGTCGAAACTCCGATCCAAATATTTACTCTCATAAACACCCGCAATTTTGGCTTCCTCGTACATATTTCGGCTTGGCGTTTCCAAACTAATCAAGAAACCAATGGCGGCATTTTCCCTTTCGATCACACCTCGCAAATCCCTAATTTGGGACACATTTACATTTCCCGATTTTGCGGAAAAAATGACGGTTTTGCTTTTTCTATCCAAATCGTGCGTAATGAAACCAATGCCATCAACGCCTCTGTCTGCTCCCTTTTTTTCGTGAATCATTGCCCTATTATTCGAATATTGCAGGATAACCAATTTTTCAAACTCTTTTCGTGCCTTGTCTTCGGGATTCATTGCTAATGCCCTATAACCCGCCAAATCTTTCGGAATTCCGTACAAATCCAAACGAGGCGGAACTTTAACTTGTTTTTCTTTATCAATTACACCTTTGGCAAAATCAAAACCAAAAGTATCTTCTAAACGTTTGAGAATCAAAGAAATAGCCTGATAAGTAACATCAATCCCGATCCATTTTCGGTTCATTTTTTCAGCCACCGCAATCGTAGTTCCGCACCCGCAAAAGGCATCAAGCACGACATCATTTTCGTTCGAACTTGCTCTAATTATGCGTTCCAAAAGAGCTTCAGGTTTTTGGGTTGGGTAGCCAAGCGACTCGGCAGCACGTGAGGTAAGTCCTTTGATGTCGTGCCAATCGTTGGTCAAAAGTTTGCCTTCGTATTCGTCCTGATAAATCTTGTAACGTGGTTTTCCGTTCGAAGTCCAATGAATTAAATGCGGATTTTCGGCAAGGCGCTCATCAAAAGTAGCTTGCGACCAAACCCAACCCAAATTTGTCCTTACTTCTCTACCCTGAATAATCCGCACTTCGTCTTTGCTTTGAAAATTAGATTTTTTTTCAAGTTTTTGATGGTTAAATTTTCTTCCTGTTTCGGCTTCGGTGTAGGAAAATTTATCAAGCATTTCAGCTTCAGTGATTGGAATAAAAGTGCGATTAAAGGTGTATTTGGTAGGATTCCGTGTATAAAACAAGAGAACATCAATCACATTATCGTACCGCTTGCTTGCCAAATTATGCTGAAAAGATCGAGTCCATTTGATTTCGTTCTGGAACACGCCCATTCTGCCTTCGCTGCAAAACAAGGCATCACAAACCAATTTCAAGTAATGGCTTGCCGTTGGGTCGCAATGCAAATAGAAACTTCCTGTAGGTTTCAAAACCCTGTAGATTTCAGCAATGCGCTGCGTCATGGCAACCAAATATGCCAAAAGCGATTTATTATTAGACAAAACCAATCGGAAACCCTCCATCAAATGGATCACTTCGGGTGTGCAAACGCCGTTTTCGTTGGATTGGATGGCGGCAAAGCCCTGAATAGCTTTGGAATCCCAAGTCCAAGTATCTATAAAAGCCTGTGCTTGTGCCACATCTTTTCGGTCTTTGGTGGCATAGGTTTGGTTATAATTTTCGTCCGAATTAAAAGGCGGATCGATATAGCACAAATCCACGCTTTCGTCAGCTACAAAATTTCGCAAGATTTCTAAATTATCGCCGTAATAGAGTTGGTTTTTCATGTAAAAATTAGTCAAAAAGCAAAATTATATACTTGAAACTCTTACTCGTAACCCTGGTTTTTCAATCCTTCCGCCCAATTTATTATTACAAGAACTGCCAATAATGGTAAAAATAATTTCTATTCTTTGATTATTAAGATTATCACCAATTCTATAATACAAGGTAAATTTCTGTTCCGTCAAACCGCTTTTGGAGATATTTTGCATGGTTTCGTAAAGGTTCATGACTCCTGTTTTTCGGTTGATGACAAGCCCTTGTTGCAGAGCCGAAATTTCATTGGCGGGTGGCGTATCAAATTCGGTGCGCGGTGGCAAAGTGCTTACAGGATCACCATTCAAAAGGGGGCTAAGTTCAGTATCCAGATCGAAATCCACACAGCGATCGCCCCCATAATAAATATTATTCACCCGCAAAAGCATATTACAAACCTTCTGAACGGTTCGACCGTTTTGGTTTGCTTCGTATTCGGCAGTTACTCGGTAGATTCCGCCTTGACTCGTCCGTATATTCATTTCACCTGTGCCTTGAGCTACCAAAAGCCCATAAGGAAAGGAACTATACACAACCGTATTGGTGGCATTTAAGGCTTTAGGGCGTATAATATCCGCATCGATCCCCGCAAAAAAGGTATCTTTAAAATACAGTTGGCAAAGATCAGGTTCAACTTTGTCGGTGCAAGAAAAAGGAACTAACCAACTGAATAACAGTAAATTAACCAAAACCAACCTGCGTAAAAACTTCATGACTTTCTATTTTTAATTGCCAAAAATAGAAAAAAATACCTATTTAATTGCAAAATAAAATTCATTCTATACAAAAAAAGGAGATTATCTGCCCATGCCTAAAACTCTAATTGTAACCAAACAGGAATGTGATCGGAAATGTCGTGGGCTTTATCGAGGTTTTTAAAATCTTTGTAAAATTCAATAACGCCGCTACCTTTTAGGCTAAGACTTTGATCGTAAAAAATATTGTCATATTCTTTCCCCAAAGACTCCCCATCTTTGACTTTTTGGCGCAAAC
>JAAFHK010000034.1:0-6037 GCA_013297565.1 Cytophagales bacterium | reverse complement strand
TTGGTTTGTGATACAAGGCACGAGTCCTCTTTTTTTAAGTTTATCAAAGGCTTTATGTTTTTCACTAAGGTTAAAATCCCCCATGACAAGAACCTTGTCTTTTGGATACTTTTTTGGAATTGCGTCAAGCAATTCAATTTCATTTTCGGGTTTTTTGGCTGTAGGAACGGCATGAAAACTGCCCATGAGGATATTTGCTTCGGTTTTTTTGATCTGAAAACGCGCCATGTAAGGCTCTCTATCTACATCGTCTTCCAAAGATTTTTCGAGCCAAGCCTTGCCTTTGAGTTCCGCTTTCGAGGTTTTCCAAAGGTAGGCATAGCGTTCTTTGCCTTCACCTGTCGTTGGGTCGCTAAGTACATAATCCCATTGCGAACCTGTACGGTTGAGTTCATCAGCCAATTTTGCCACCGTTTGCGCCCCTGGCGGTGTGGTCGAAACCTCCTGAATAGTTACTATATCATACCCTTTCATTTGGCTTACAATGTAGTCTATATCTTCGCTTTCTTTCGATTTTCCAAAATTGTACAAATTCCATGTCATGATTTTTATAAGCGTTTTCCTTTGCTTCTTCTCCTCTTGCTTATTTTCTTTTTTTTCGACTGTTTTTTCTTCCAAATTTTCAATTTCGGCTGTATTTCCTTTGCCTTTTTCGGAATTTTGAGGGATTTCACAAGCAAAAAGAAAAAAGGAAAATAGGATAAAAAGATAAGAATAAAAATATAATTTTTTCATGATCGGAAAAGGTTTAATGGATTAAAATTTGGCTTAGGGAGCAAGGTAATAAAAATTTGAAAAAAAATAAAGTTTCGTCTTTTTTCCCTTATATTTGTTCTCATCAAAATCATAGAATCTGTATGAAAAACTATTTTTCGTGGCTTTTTGGCGGTCTATTTCTTTTATTATTTAGTTTTGCCTGTTCCAAAAGTAACGAACCAGAACCCGATGCCGCTGCGCTTATGGTAGGTGAGTATAAAGTTACTGAAATGACGGCAAATGGGCTTACGGCTACCGAAGCCATGATAGCACAAGCAAACGGAACGGTTAAGATTACGATTATCCGAAAAGAGTCGTACAGAATTAATATGCGGTTTTATGCCAATATTGGCGGACAGATTACAGACGAACAGTCGGATATACTGGTAGAAAAAAGTGGCAATGCGGTACTTCTCAAAGATGCAACCAAACAAATAGGAAAATACCAAGATAGAAAGCTCGAATTTAGCGGTACAAACGTGCGCGGCGAATCCTTCAACGTAAAAGCCATACGGCAATGAAGTTTGTATACTGAAACTAAAATGGTTCGTGTCGTAAAACGAACATTCTTGTTCCTTTTTGTGGCGAACAAGAATGTTCGCCGTACAAAAGCAATTTATACTAAAAACTGTATAACCTTGTAAGGTCTTTAAGACCTTACAAGGTTGAAAATCAATATTTTACGAACATAAAAATGTGCAATTTATAAGCGTTTTTAGTATAGTTTGAGTATACAAAAAAGCAACTAAGTTAATTATAGAAAAAATACTTGTCCATTTTTCGGTTGTGGAACAATTTGAGAAAAGGTAATTTTGTCAAAATTAAAACCCATTTTGTATGAAAACCCAAATTTCACAACTCGATTTTTTAACAAAAAATACAGAATTAACCGAAAATATGATGTACCAAGCCTCTTTGGAAAAAGATGCTTCTTTTGAGGGCATTTTTTTTATGGGAGTCAAAACTACAGGCATTTTCTGTCGCCCTTCCTGCACCGCCCGCAAACCCAAGCAAGAAAACGTAGAATTTTTTACACACTCGAAAGACGCAATTCTCAAAGGGTATCGCCCCTGCAAAGTCTGCCGACCTTTGGAAAAACTGAACGAAACGCCCGATTACGTCAAAAATATTTTGGACGAACTCACCAGCGATCCAAGCCTCAAGTTCAAGGACGAAGATTTGGTAAAAAGAGGAATCGAACCAAGCCAAATTAGGCGTTGGTTTTTGAAAAATCACAACATGACTTTTCAGGCTTTTCAAAGAATGTACCGTATAAACAGCGCTTTCAAAAAACTACACGATGGCGAAAGCGTAACCCATACGGCTTTCGAATCGGGCTACGAATCCTTAAGCGGTTTTGCCGATTCGTTCAAATCTGTATTTGGCGTTTCGCCCAAAAATGGTAAAAACCAACGAATTATTGACCTCAAGCGTTTCGAAACACCTTTAGGGACTATGTACGCCTGTGCTGTAAGCGAAGGAATTTGTTTGCTGGAATTTACGGACAGAAAAATGCTCGAAACCGAACTTAAATATTTGACCAAAACTTTGAACGCTACGGTTTTGCAGGGTGAAAACCCGCATTTTGCAGTTTTGGAAAAGGAATTAGCGGAATATTTTGAAGGAAAAAAGCAAGATTTTACCGTTCCTTTGTTTTTAGTAGGTTCGGATTTCCAAAAAAGCGTTTGGGCAGAACTGCAAAGAATCTCTTTTGGCACAACCCGATCCTACCAAGAACAAGCTCAAGCACTTGGCAAGCCAAATGCAGTCAGAGCCGTAGCAAACGCCAACGGAATGAATAAAATTTCGATTATTATTCCTTGTCATCGGGTCATTGGTTCGGACGGACAGCTTACAGGGTACGGCGGCGGACTTTGGCGGAAAAAATATTTATTGGATTTGGAAGAAAAAGCCTTGAAAAAATAAAAAAAATTCATGACTCCATTTTTAATCAGAAAATCAAGTTTTGAGGATTGCGACCTTATTTTTGATTTGTACCAAACGGTAAGCCGAATCGAAGGCGGGCTTGCTCGAAGGCAAAGCGAAATTTCAAAAAATTATGTAGAAAATTTTACCCAAAAAGCAATCCAAAACGGTGCGCAATTTGTGGCTGTCGATTCACAAACAAATAAAATTGTGGGCGAAATCCATTGCTATTGTTTAGAACCTGCTGTTTTTGCTCATGTTCTAACCGAACTCACGATTGCTGTTTCGCCTCATTATCAAGGACTTGGGATCGGGAAACAACTTTTCGAAACCTTACTTAAGTATGTAACTACAGAACGAAAAGATATTTTGCGTGTCGAATTGATTGCAAGAGAATCGAACGGCAAAGCCATTCGATTATATGAAAAGTTGGGGTTTCGGATCGAGGGAAGATTCGAAAATAGGATTCGAAACGCGCAAGGTTTCGAGGCAGATATTCCTATGGCATGGCTAAATCCAAATTTTTTTTAATTTTTCCTTATCTTGCCAAAAAATTAATTTGTATGCCTACTATTCTCATCATGAACGGCGTGAATTTGAACCTTTTGGGCAAGCGCGAACCGTCTGTATATGGAAACCGATCTTTTGAGGATTATTTTACAGAACTCCAAACCCAGTTTCCTGATCTCGAACTGCATTATTATCAATCGAATATTGAGGGCGAATTGGTGAATAAATTACATGAAATAGGATTTAGCTATGATGGCGTGGTACTTAATGCAGGAGCTTATACGCATACCTCAATAGCTTTGGCTGATGCCATTTCAGGCATTACCAGTCCTGTCATCGAGGTTCATATCTCGAATGTGCATAAAAGAGAGGAATTTAGGCATCACAGCCATTTGAGTCGAGTTTGTGTGGGCGTAATTTTGGGTTTCGGTTTGGAAAGTTACCGTTTGGCTTTAGAATATTTCAGGAAAAAATAGTATTCATACTCTGTAGCATAGGCTCGTAGCCTGTGCCAAACAAAACTCACACAGACTAAAGTCTTTCTTACAATAAAATTCAAAATATTCATTCTATGTCCCAATTAGCGTATTTTCAGTACAACGAACAGGCAAAACAAAGCATTACTTTCTTGCATGGTTTTTGTGAAAACAAGAATCTTTGGAAACGTTTTGCTGACCAACTTCAGGGTCAATATCGAGTCATTGCTCTCGATCTGCCCAATTTTGGAGAAAGTTTTTTGGATTCGGAAATTTCTATCGAGGAAATGGCAAACTGCGTCCGAAACACTCTGAAAGGCTTAAATATTCACGAAACCGTCTTGGTTGGGCATTCTTTGGGCGGCTATGTGGGCATGGCATTCGCCGAACAATATCCTTTTATGCTCAAAGGTTTGGGAATGTTCCATTCTACGGCTTTTGCGGACAGTGAAGCCAAACAAGAAGGGCGACAAAAAGCCATCGAACACCTCAAAGCACATGGCACAAAGGATTTTTTGAAAGATTTTTTTCCAAATTTGTATGCTCCCAAGAATCAAAATTTGTATCAAAATGCTATTTTGGAACAGTTTGACGAAGTGCGAAATATCAAACCCGAAGCCCTGATCGCTACTTTGGAAGCTATGAAAAATCGCCCTGATCGGTCTGGCGTTTTGGCTACTTTGGAAATGCCCGTTTTGTACGTGATTGGCAAGCAAGATGCCAATATTCCACTTGAGCAGAGTTTGGAGCAGTGTCATTTAGCCGCACGAAGTTTGGTACAAATCCTCGAAAATATAGGACATATTGGCATGATCGAGGCAGAAAAAGAAACCTTGCGCATGGTGAATTATTTTGCTCATTATTGTTTTCAAAGCTAAAATTGTTTTGTTTTTCGTTTTTTTTTACGGTACTTTTGCACGTACAAATTGTTTAATTTCATGAAAAAATCCTATTTATTGGCTCTCATTGTGATAGCCGTAGCTATAAGTATTATTGTCAGTTCGGCGGGTGATGCAAGCCAATATGTGAATTTTGCGGAAGCCAAAGCCCTTTTGGAGTCGGGTGATGAGCAAAAGGTTCATGTGGTAGGCGAATTGACCAAAAACGAAGCGGGTGAAATCGTTGGTGTGGAATACGATCCTGTTAAAGACCCCAATTTTATTGCTTTTACCCTCAAAGACGATAAGCAAGTTGTCCAAAAAGTAATTTGTTATAATCCACCGCCTTCGATTCAGGAATTGAAAAAGTCCGAAAAAGTGGTAATTATTGGCAAATACACTCCAGAAGGCCTATTTGTGGCAAAAGAAATTCTTATGAAATGTCCTTCGAAATATGAAGAAAAGGAAATTAAAGGAGCATCTTAGAAATTAGTAAGTTTGTATTTTCAACTATCCGACACCTTTAAAAATGTCGGATAGTTTTTTTATTGATGCCCTGTTTTGAAAATGATCGACTTCAAAATTTATCAATTCTTCCCAAACCGAATTTTGAAATAAAGTAGGCTTGCATTCAGCACAAAAGAAATAATATTTGCCAAAATAACAGGCAAATCACCCACCATCAAGCCATAAACCAACCAAGCCAACGTACCAACCGTAAGCATACTTACCAAACCAAAGGATAAATCTTTGGCGGAACGGCTTTTCCAAGTTTGGACTACCTGCGGAATAAAAGCCGATGTAGTGAGTGTAGCGGCAATCAGCCCTATAATTTTTGCTTCGATCATGATTTTTAGATTTTTTTATGCCTGAAATTTTAGTTATTCAGCCAATCAAGCGCCGCTTGTTCCTCATCAAAATAGCGTGTAATAAAATTTGGATTTTCTTCATCGGCGATCAACTGATCCACAGATACTTGAGCAAAAATATCGGTACTTAAAATAATTGCCAATTCTGTTACATTTTCGCTTCTGAAAACAGGAAATAGAAATTGATTGTGCCAGTCTTGAATTTCAGGAATTATACCATACTTAAAATTCAGTGTATCCGCCAAGATAGCTTTAGGCTTAAACTCAACAATAGCTTCTTTTTCGCCAATTATTTGTTCTTTGAAATCCTCTGTAGTCATCTCATCTGAACTGTCAAGCCAAACGATTTTAAGTATTTGGGTATCCTCTGAAAAGTAAATACGCATAAAATTAGAACTAAAAACCTTTTTTTGCATGATAATTTAAGATGTTGTTATAAGAATAGAGGCTATTTTTACTTTTCGTTTAGGCATAATGTTACGAATATTTTTTTTTATCCCAATATTTTTTTGCTTATTTTTTCCAAAAATAATTTTTGGTTTTGTACGGCGAACATTCTTGTTCGCCCAGAAACGAACAAGAACTTCGTTTTACGACCAACACCAATTTATACTTTAAACCG
>JAAFHK010000339.1 GCA_013297565.1 Cytophagales bacterium | reverse complement strand
GTATATTTTGCCAAATGATAACGCAACACATCAAGATCGCCTGCCACCAAAAGTGTTTGCGGAATAATGTAGCCCATTTTGCCTTCAGCTTTCAATAAACCTAAAGCCACAAAAAAGGCATATAAATTAGGATTTGGGGCGTATTTTTTAGGATTTTCAGGCACACTATGCAAATTTACGCCATAAATATCACTCAATTTGACCTGCCCCTCTTTCATAAATTGGAAGGAAAGATTTTTTTGTTGCGTACATTCTTTGTAAGAAATATAGGGCGGATTGCCGATCACAAAGTCAAAAAATTCGCTGTATTCGGCTTTTTTCAAAAATAATTCGGCTACACTGTCCTGAACCTGCCGCACTTGCCAGTCAAAAATACAAATTTCATTTAGGCGTTTTTTGCTTTCCTCTATCACTTCTTGGTCAATATCCCAACCGTACAAATTCGTAAAATTTTCGCCTTTTTCTTGAATTTTTTGGCAATTTCAATCAAAAAAGCCCCATTCCCGCAACTATGATCGATGATTTTTCCTTCGCCCTGAAACCCAATTTCCTCAAGCGTAAATTTGGCTAAACTTTCAGGTGTGAAATTTTGGGCGTGTGATTTTTGCATAAGTGTTTGATTTTCAAATTTTTACCCAAAATACATTTTTTCCACCCAAACATCAATTTCCTTTTTCAATTCCGTCTGGCGAATTTCATCGATGACGACTTGGTTTTTCAAGGCTTTCAAAGTCAAATTTTCGGATTTTTTCAGAAATTCCATTTCTTTGAGAAATGGAATTTCTTTTTTGATTCTGCACTTCGTAACCTGATCGCCACTTTTCAAAATCAACGAAGCCTTTTCGATCTCGAAACTATCAAACTTTTTAAAAATGAAAATGCCATTTCTTCGAGAAATGGCATTTTTTCAATTTTTTTCAAAAAAAATCAAAAAATAAAACTCTAAAAACACTTTGAAGCACTAATTGCCCCACAAATTTGGCTATTTCGAGCCAAGCTTTGGACGTTGGCTTCTGCGGACGCACCACCTGCCTTGCGGATTTCACCATTTTGCGCCTAATTTTTAGTTTTGCTTCTCGAGTTCGCTTCGGACTGCCTTTAAATGTTATCATAATATTTAATTTTTTTATGATACAAATTTACGGAACAGTCTTCGCACGACCTTGCTTTTAGAAAGGTTTGCAAAAGTAAGGCGTGAAATTTTGGGCAAGTAATTTTTTCATGGAATTGGTTACTTTTTATTCTTAATTCGTTTGAGTTGTTCTATATCCTCAAGGTCTTTAGGGCGAGCATTGGCTTGTTTGTTGATGATCAGGTCTTCATAATTGATAAAAAAAATATCGATTTTATTTAGACGTACTATTTCTTTTTTTTGAAAAGAAGACGCAAAATTGGATAAACCATTTATTTTTGGCAAAAAATCAAGCGTAAGTTGCTCAAGTTCAAAACGGAAATAAGAAGATCGAGGATTAGGGGCTTGTTCTTCTTGGTAGGCTTTTACGTCCTGCCCTATGTTTTCTAAAGCATTGAGTAGTTTAAAATAATTCTCATAAGTTGGATTATACCAAATATCGAGATCGTGTTTTTCAGCATACTGTCCTGAAGTAGTCGTTGAACGCCGAAAATAACCATGCAAAGCCACCGCCATACCGCCGACAATCAAATAATGAACAGAATTTTCGTTCAGAGTTTGGCAAATCTTAAAAATATGACTGACTAATTCGTTTTCCATATTCTTTGACGATTTTTTGCTTTTCTGACGAATTTATAGCGATTTTGTCGTTTAGCTTTTCGCAAAAGCAAAACAAAATATTCAAGTTCTTTTTCTTCCCAAACACGAATAGGAATTTGATAAGGACTTGTTTTTAAATTTTCAAAAGAAGTATATTTTCGTAATTGAGCTTTCATAAACTCTTGGGAAGATGTTTTTTTAAAAAACGAGATTGAAAATTTAAGGTTCAGTTTCCTACCCAAAATACATTTTTTCCACCAAAACATCAATTTCCTTTTTCAATTCCGCTTGGCGAGTTTCATCAATCACCGTTTGGTTTTTCAAGGCTTTCAAAGTCAAATTTTCCGTTTTTTTCAGAAATTCCATTTCTTTGAGAAATGGAATTTCTTTTTTGATTCTGCACTTCGTAACCTGATCACCACTTTTCAAAATCAACGAAGCCTTTTCGATCTCGAAACTATCAAACTTTTGGATCATTACTTTCGAAAAATCTACCAAATCCGCCAATTTGACCGTTTCCAATGCCAAAAGTTCTTCAGTCAATTCAATAATTTTCCGTTTCAAAGGTTCATTTTCGGGTGTGATTCGGGGGACTCTCAAAAATTCTTTCACAAAATTAATTTGTAAAAGCAAATCTTTTTCGCCTTGCGTTTTTAGGAAAAGATTGATAATGAGGCGATTAGTAGAAGAATTGAGCAGAGCAAACAAAAATAATAATTCCGTTCGGTCGGCACTGCCGATCCCGCCCAAACGATTATTTGCCCAAATGATAGGGCGATCCGTAAAATGAAATTGTTTAGGATTTCGAGTCGACCACACGATTTTATACGGACTATCGAGCAAGGTATAACCCTGACTTGCCTGCCGAAGTTTGATCGTAAGTGCCTCATTTCCAATTCTTTGATTAGGTACATACCGTTTATTTTCGCCTAATAAAATCCGTTTTTCGTCTATTTTGGCTATTTCGTAACACAAGATTCCCTCTTGCGGCTCTGCTAAGGCTTCTTTTTCCATAACCATGTACCCGCCATCAAAATAAAATCTTGCTTTTGTCCAATTTGCCGCCAAATCGTGTTGGTAATATTTTTCCATACCTTCGCTATTTTGGCAATATTTTTTGTAAAAATGTTGAGTTTCAAGATCGGTTTTCAGAAAATTCCAATTTTTTGCATTTTCCAATAATTCGCTTTGTGGAACAAGAAAACGTTTGATTTGAGCATAATTCCGATCTTGCAAATCCTGCATACAAAGGTCAATCGGGCGTTCGGTTTCAGGGTGATATAAAATTTCGACTTGGCTGTCGGAGTCGGGCATTTGCTTTTTGACCACAAAAATCAGGTTTGAAGTAGCCACCGTATAGTTTTGTTTCAGACCCCGATCCGTAAATAATTGACTATCAACGAGAATGATTTTTTCAATCGTAGTATATTTTGCCAAATGATACCGCAACACATCGAGATCGCCTGCGGTCAAAAGCGTTTGCGGAATAATGTAGCCCATTTTGCCTTCAGCTTTCAACAAACCCAAGCCTAAAGCCACGAAAAAAGCATATAAATTAGGATTTGGGCGATAACCTTTCGGAAAATTAGGAATACTGTGCAAATTTACACCATAAACATCATTTAATTTTACCTTTCCCTCTTTCAAAAATTGAAAAAAAAGCGTGCCTCTTGAGGAACTTTCATTGTAGGAAATATAGGGCGGATTGCCGATCACAAAATCAAAAAATTCGCTGTATTCGGCTTTTTTCAAAAATAATTCGGCTACACTGTCCTGCACCTGTCGCACTTGCCAATCAAAAACCGTAATTTCATTTAGGCGTTTTTTACTTTCTTCAATTACTTCTGGGTCGATATCCCAACCGTACAAATCCGCAAAATTTTCGCCTTTTTCTTGGATTGTTTTCGCAATTTCGACCAAAAAAGCCCCATTTCCGCAACTGTTATCGATGATTTTTCCTTCGCCCTGAAACCCAATTTCCTCAAGCGTAAATTTCGCTAAACTTTCAGGCGTGAAATTTTGGGCGAGTTTTCGTTTCATAAATGGTTGATTTTGAACAAATTATAAAAAATACAATTTTTCTACCAAAACATCAATTTCCTTTTTCAATTCCGCTTGACGGCTTTCATCAATCACGATTTGGGTTTTCAAGGCTTTCAAAGTCAAATTTTCGGATTTTCGTAGCAATTCCATTTCTCGAAGAAATGGAATTTCTTTTTTCATGTGGCACTTCGTAACCTGATCACCACTTTTCAAAATCAACGAAGCCTTTTCGATCTCAAAACTGTCAAATTTTTGGATTAGCACTTTCGAAAAATCCACTAAATCCGCCAATTTGACCATTTCCAATGCCAAAAGTTCTTCCGTCAATTCAATAATTTTCCGTTTCAAAGGTTCATTTTCCGAAGTGATTCGGGGAATGCGAATAAAATCCTTGATCGTTTTGATTCCAACCAAAATATCCTGTTCGTGCGGAAGGCGTAGTAAGTGATTGAAAATCAGGCTCGAAACTGAAGAATTGAGCAAAGAAAGCAAGTACAGCGTTTCGGATCGGTTGTCCGAAGAAATCAGAACGTAATTATAATCGAGCATAATGGGTTCGTCCGAAAAATAGAATTGTTGAAAATTCATATAACTCCAGACAATTTTATAGCGCGCCTCATACACCGCCTCGCCCTGACTGCCGAAGGGAAAATCCAATAAATTGGCTAAAATATAATCATTTTTAGCTTTTATTTGGGTTTGCTTTTTGAAAATTTGAGGCACAAAATAACGTTTTTGATCGGTTTCTTCAGCCGAAATTTTGTCTTTAGGAAATTTCAAACCTCTGTCAAAATAAAACAAAGATTGAAATTCCTTTTGTGCCAAACTATGCTGATAATATAAGGAAATATCCTGATTTTGTTTATATTTTGTGTAAAAATCTAAAAATTTCTTGTTTTGTTGCAAATAATTCCAATTTAGGACATTCGCAAATAATTCGCTTTGCAAAACCCTATTTTCCACAAATTCACCTTCCAAAACTT
>JAAFHK010000338.1 GCA_013297565.1 Cytophagales bacterium | reverse complement strand
AAATCAAAGCCTCTGCACAGGTGGAACGCCCAAACCGCTGATTGGAAAACTTTCGGCTATTAATATTTCGCCCAAATATCTTTGGCAAAAATCGGCTGATCAAAGGAATTGGACGAGTATTGATACGGCAGAAAACTATATTCCCCCCGCTTTGGTTTCGCAAACGTATTATAGGCGTTTGGTGAGTACCGCAGAATGTGGAACGGACACAAGCAATACGGTTTTTGTGCAAGTTTCGAACATTCAAATCGGGAATCGGGTGCAAAATATTACTTGTGCGGGTTTGCGAAATGGCGAAATCGAGTTGCAAATTTCGGGCGGACTCGAACCCTACAAAATTAATTGGTCGAATGGGCAAAATACGCCACGAATTACCAATCTTTTAGCCCAAAAATACGAAGTGAGTATCGAAGATCGGATCGGTTGCAGGCGCAATTTTACTTTCGAAATCACTGAACCCAAGCCTTTGGTTTTGGAAAACGAAGTTGTGCAGGCTTCCTGTAGCAATTTGGCTGAAGGCGGCAAAATTAGCCTAAAAATTAGCGGTGGAACGCCTCCCTACCGAGTTTCGTGGAATGCGGGGCAGTCTTCTTTCGAACTTTTGAATGTTCAGATAGGCAATTATGAAGCCCAAATTCGAGATGCCAATCATTGTGAAATTCGTTTTAAGACCACTATTAGCCGTTCTCGCCCCGATGACAGCCGTTTTGCTTACCCTTTCCAAAATTATTGCACCGAAGAACCGAATCCTAAAGCTACGATTTTGGGACAAAAAGGCGGAAAATTCAAAGCCGAACCCGAAGGACTAATTTTTGATGCCAATTCAGGGGAAATTAACTTGGCGGCAAGCCAAAAAGGAAAATATGTATTGATATATGAACTCAATGCTTGTTCGAGTTCGAGCCTGCCTATCGAAATTCAGGGAAACTGTAAAGACCTGATTCCCAATACGATCACGCCAAATGGAGATGGTTATAATGACACTTGGGAAATTCTTTTTTTGGAACGCTACCCAGCGGCTACAGTCAAAATTATCAACCGTTGGGGCAATACCATGTTCGAAAGCAAGGGTTACACGCAAGCCTTTAACGGCACAAGTTATGGGACAGAATTGCCTTTTGGGGCGTATTTTTACCTGATCGAACTCCCAAGCGGGCAGGTAATTAAAGGCAGTTTGTCGATAGTGAGGTGAGGGCAAGAAAAATATAAATAAAAAACTGCAATTATTTAAATAATTGCAGTTTTTTTATTTATTAAAATCTAATTTCTTAGCCACCAAAATCGTCAAATGCTACGTTTTCGGGCGGTACGCCAAAATCCGAACACATTTTTACTACGGCTTTGTTCATCATAGGAGGCCCGCAGAAATAAAACTCGATTTCATCGGGTTCTGGGTGTTGTCCTAAGTAATTATTGATCAAAACTTGGTGAATAAATCCTGTAAAACCTTCGCCTTTTTCGTCATTGAGGTCTTTTTTGGCAACCCAATTATCTTCGGGAAGCGGTTCGGAAAGGGCAATGTAATATTTGAAATTGGGAAATTCTTTTTCGATTTTGCGGAAATGTTCGGTATAAAACAATTCTCGGCGCGAACGTCCGCCGTACCAATAGGATACTTTGCGGTTGCTTTTCAAAGTATGGAACAAATGGAAAATATGCGAACGCAACGGAGCCATACCTGCTCCACCGCCTACATAAATCATTTCGGCATTGGTTTCTTTGATAAAAAACTCACCATAAGGACCCGAAATGGTTACTTTATCACCTTTTTTGCGGGTGAAAACGTAAGAAGAACAAATACCAGGATTTACATCCATCCATTTATTATTGGCTCTGTCCCAGGGCGGAGTAGCAATACGGATATTCAACATAATGATATTGCCTTCGGCAGGGTGATTCGCCATCGAATATGCCCTGAAGATCGGTTCATCATTTTTCATTTTCAAATCCCAAAGTTTGTATTTGTCCCATTCAGGGCGAAATTTGTCTGCGCCTGCGGGGTCTTCGGGGTGCGGGGCTATCTCGATTCCTTTAAAATCTACAGTAATCACAGGCACATCGATTTGGATATAACCGCCTGATTCGAAGTGCATACTTTCGCCTGCTGGAAGCCTAACCACAAACTCCTTGATAAAAGAGGCAACGTTGTAGTTCGAAACCACTTCGCAATCCCATTTTTTGATCCCAAAAATTTCTTCAGGCACACGAATTTTCATGTCCTGTTTTACTTTGACTTGGCAAGAAAGTCGTACTTTTTCGCCTTGTTCGCTTCGGCTTAGGTGTCCTGTTTCGGTAGGTAATACATCACCGCCTCCGTCTTCTACTACGCATTTGCACATGGCGCAAGTACCACCGCCACCGCAGGCAGAAGGAAGAAATATTTTTTGGGCTGAAAGGGTAGAGAGCAAGGACGATCCAGCAGGAACGACCAGAGGTTTGGATTCATCACCGTTAATGATGATTTTCACATCTCCACTTTGTACCAATTTGGCTTGAGCAAATAATAAAAGAAATACCAAAAAAGCAATCACGCCTGTAAAAGCGACAACCGCCGTAACTATAATAGTTGCCATTCGTATTGTGTTTTTTAGAGTTCTATTCTGTTCTGCAAAAATAGAAAAAGATTTGGTTTAAAAAATTTTTTAACTACTCTTTTTTATTTTTACCTATCCTAATCACAAGCTATTCCAATTTTTCGAAATTGAAAGGTCTTTTTTACCTTACGCTACAGGAGTTCCTGTCGTAATTTCTTCATTATCAGTCTTTTCTGCCGCTTCGCCAGCTTCTGTTTTTTCGGACGTTTCTGCCAAAACTGGAGTTTCAACTGCTTCTTCTATTTCCGTTTCTTCTACTATTTCGACCGCTTCATCAAGCAATTCCGTTTCGTCCAGAGGCAATACTTTTTGCGATTTGCGGGGCGGTTCGTCTTCGTTAGGGAAATAAGGGAACACTTCCATTAAGGTCGTAAGATTTACGTCTGTAATTTCGTAAGGTACGATCCACGATTTCAAACTTTCCTGTATGCGTTCGTAGGCAAGTTTGGGGTCGGTTGCCGAAACCAGCATGACCGTACTTATCCGCCGTTCTTTGCCCGAATCTTCATCTACGTTTAGGTATGAAACCTTACATTTGTACCAAATTTCGCAATCTTCATAATTAAATATTTCTCCGTAGCTTGTTTTGCTAATTGTTAAAATATTAAATTCTTTGATCGTTTCGCCCAAGCAACGGTACAAACGAGCCTCTGCGTCCGAAAAAGAAACCGCATCGACCAAGTGCGCCTCTGTAACGACTTTAATTTTGCCGTTGTCGAGTTGTTTCGCATATTGTATCTTTCCCAAATACCAAGTTGTCATAACAGCAATATTTTTTGAAAAAAATTATTTATTAAATCGTTCTACAAATATATGAAATTCGGTTTTCAAACAAATAATTAAAGAGAAATAACATTTTTGGAGAAAATGTTATTTCTGAAATGAAATCTAATTATTTCTTAGGGTAATCGTAATTAATTATCCATCGCACGCCAAAACGGTCGGCAAACATTCCAAAATATGCTCCCCAAAAAGTATCTTCAATCGGCATCTCGATTTCTCCACCTGCCGAAAGTTTGTTAAACAAATGAGTTGCTTCTTCTTTGCTGTCTGTCCCTATCGAAATGTAAAAATTATTGCCCATAGTTACCGACTGTCCCATTGATTCTAAGGCATCACTGCCCATCAGAATCATATTTTTGCCAATCGAAAGCGAAACGTGCATAATTTTTTGCTGGTCGGCTTCGGACATCTTGTTGCCATCGGGCATTTCGCCAAAACGGTTCAAATCAAGAAATTCGCCACCAAAAGCCGCTTGATAAAAACGGAAAGCCTCCTCCGTTTTACCCATAAAATTGAGATAAGGATTGATTGTTGCCATGTTGGGATAAACTTTATCATTAAAAATTGAAATTCATTACAAATGTATAAAAAAACGTTTTTAAAAATCAATTTTTTTCTTAAAAAAACGCTTACTTTGTAAAATTAAACATTCCAAACCGCATTTATCGTATGAAAACAGGATATAACCGCGATCAATTATACAAAACCTACGTCAATATTTATACCGAAGGCGTACCGAATCCCAACTCGATGAAATTTGTGCTAAATGCCGTACTTCTGCCCGAAGACTTGGCGGCAAGGGATTACCCGAACGTAGAAAGTGCGACTAATTCGCCTTTTGTTGAGGAGTTTTTCAAATTTTCTTTCGTAGAAAGGGTTTTTATTGCCAAAAATTTCATTACCGTTACCAAAAGTCCTGAAGCGGATTGGATCGAAATCAATCCTGTCATTCGTAATTTTATCAAGAATTACATTGAAGAAGGATCGGTTGTTTTTTCGGATTTGGAAAGCGAGCTTGAGGATCACGACCATGCCGAAAATGATAGCGAGGACGTTCGCCAAATCAAAAAACTTTTGGAGGAATACATCAAACCTGCGGTCGAGATGGACGGCGGGGCGATTACTTTCAGCTCTTTTGATCCCGAAAAAGGCTTAGTAAAACTCAATTTGCAGGGTTCTTGTAGCGGTTGCCCTTCTTCGACTTTGACTCTAAAATCAGGCATCGAAAATCTTTTAAAACGCTTTATGCCCGACAAAGTGCGCGAAGTAGTGGCAGAAAGCTTATAAAACCCAAACCTTATAAAGTCTTGAAGGCTTTATAAGGTTTTTCCAAATCCTCTAAACCCACCAAAACTATGCAAGCGCAAGACTTGAAAATTATCCGC
>JAAFHK010000337.1 GCA_013297565.1 Cytophagales bacterium | reverse complement strand
GCCCACGAACCACCTTAATTTGCTACGCAAATTCGCAGGCTGAAGCCTACGCTACGGAACAGCCGTTTTTTATATTGGCTGTTAATTCTGAAAATCAGGCTGTTTAATTCCGAAAATTCAGGTTCTGACAACCTAATGCGAACTATCTACAGCTTCGGTTTGGGGGATACTCACCATCTCGACCTTGATATGGCGTGTTTGGGCATTTTCCACAAAATCAATAATAATTTCGATCACGTCATAATCGATATAGATAGATTTTTCGCCGTTAATCACCACATTCGAGCCGTCTGGAATTTGGTTTAAGGCTTTTTGGAGATTTGCCTTGTTCAAGAAACTCACATTTTCTCCCAAATTAATCACTATAGTTTCCAAACCATTTACTTCTTTCAGCGAATAACCCATTGGCAGAAGATAACTCACCCTCAAGACATAAAACAGCGAAACAATGCTCCCAATCGCAATGCCTTTCAATAAATCGGTCGCTACAATGGCAATAATGGTTACTAAAAACGGCACAAACTGGGACATTCCCAAGCGGTACATATTTTTGAAAATGCTAATTTTGGTCAGTTTGTAGCCTGTAACCGCCAAGATAATTGCCAAAGAAGGAAGCGGAATTTTATTGAGCAAATCTGGCGTTAGAAAAACCGTAACCGCCAAGAGAATCCCCTGAAAAAAAGCCGCAAATTTGCTTTTTGCTCCCGCTGCCACATTCACCGAACTCCGAACCACTACGCTGGTTAGCGGGATTCCGCCTACAAGTCCGCAAACCACATTGCCAATTCCTTGGGCTACCAATTCCCTATTGGGGGGAGTTACCCGCTTGATCGGATCGATTTTGTCAGCGGCTTCTACGTTCAGAAGTGTTTCGATGCTGGCGATCATGGCTATCGAAAAGGCGATTTGGTAGAGTTCGATATTTTGCCATTCGTTAAAATCTGGAAAAGTAAAAAACATCGAATAATCATCAAGGGTTTCAGGAACAGGCAACTGGACAAGTTGCGCACTGGTCAGGGCATAAGCAGGCAGGAATGCGTTGAGCATTTCACTGATCCCAATCCCGACCGCCACCACAATCAAAGGAGCAGGAATATTGCGAGCAAAAGCATATTTTTGAAAAAAAGGCTTGTTCCAAAAATGTATAATTAGATAGGAAATAAGAGAAAGGAGCAAAGCCGTTTGTTGGAAATCGTGCAAAGTCCAATTCAAATCCGTAAAAAACTCCTGAAAACTATGCGGGTGCAGAAGCAAAAGCACCGAATCGTACAGACTTTCATCGCCTACAATAATAGGTAATTGTTTGGAAATCAATAAAATACCAATAGCAGAAAGCATACCTCGAATGCTGGCATAAGGAAAAAATAAAGCCACAAAACCTGCTTTTACAACTCCCAAAATAATCTGAAGAATGCCTGCCATAAAAACAGCAAACAAAAAAGTTTCATAACTCACCAAATTGAGGATAGCGCCTGAAACCAATGCCGAAAGCCCTGCGGCGGGTCCGCTTACGCTAATAGCCGAGCCGCTTATCAAAGCCACTACCAAACCGCCCACGATTCCTGTAATAATTCCTGCATAAATAGGCGCATTGGAAGCAACCGCAATGCCTATGCACAAGGGCAAAGCAACCAAAAAAACTGCCAAACCTGCCGAAAGATCAGCCCCTATGTGGGACATTTGTTGCTTTGAAAAAAATTTCATCTGCTTGATAATCAATTTGTTCGAGATATAGATTGATTTGCAAGCAACAAAGCAATAAGTGTTCCTAAAAATTTATTTATTTAACAAAGTACGGATTATCTGTCGAAACATTTATGGGGCTTTTAAAAAGAGCTGATGATGTGATTTTGTAAAAACCTAATTTTCTCCTATCTTTGAACATAAAATAAAAATAATGAGCCAAAAACGCATTTTGATAACAGGAGCTTCGGGCTTGGTCGGCAGATCGCTTGCCCAGTATCTGCACGAAAAAGGCTATGCCATTAGCCTTTTGAGCCGCAAAAAAAGCCATAAACCAAGCATTTTTCAGTCCTATATTTGGAATATTGGGACTTCGCACATAGACGAGGAGGCGATTAGTACGGCAGATTATATTATTCATTTGGCGGGCGAAAATGTAGGCGAAAGAGAATGGACAGAAAGGCGAAAACAGGCGATTCTGGAAAGCAGAACCCGATCTACGAATTTGCTTTTCGAAAAACTTAAAACCATTCCTAACCAAGTAAAAGGATTCGTTTCGGCAAGTGCGATTGGGCTGTACGGAATGGATTTGGCGGAAACGGAAGTTATGGAAGATAGCCCTGTGGGAGAGGATTTTTTGGCAAATGTTACCATCGAATGGGAAAAAAGCATTGATCAAATTGCCGAATTAGGTAAAAAAGTTGCCAAATTGCGAATAGGAGTGGTTTTGGATAGGGCTGGCGGAGCATTGGCAAAAATGCTCGAACCAATCAAATTTTGGGTAGGGGCGCCTTTGGGAACAGGTACGCAGTACATTTCTTGGATTCACCCAAGCGACCTCTGCCGAATGTTCGAATATGCTATTTCAAAGGATTTGGAAGGGGCTTACAATGCCGTTGCCCCAAAACCTGTTACCAATGCCGAACTTACACAAGCCCTTGCGAAAATGCTCGATAAACCGCTTTTTTTGCCCAATATTCCCGAATTTGCCTTGCGTTTGGCACTGGGCGAAATGGCGGATATTGCGCTTTTGGGTAAAAACGTTTCTTGCCAAAAAATACAAAGCGCAGGTTTTGAGTTCCAATATCCCGATTTACAAAGCGCTTTGAACGATTTGTTTCAAAAGAAATAAAATGCTTTTAAAAGAACTTTACTTATTAAATTTCAAAAATTACACCGAAAAAAATTGGCTTTTTTCGCCCAAACTAAACCTCATAGTGGGGGAAAACGGCACAGGAAAAACCAATTTGCTCGATGCGGTCTATTTTCTGTGCCTTAGCAAAAGCGCCTTCGGCAGTACCGACCAGAACCTCATTCGGCACGGAGAAATGCAAAGCGTTTTGAGGGGATTTTTTGAGAAAAAAGGTGAAAATTTTGAGATCGCCTGCGGCTTACAGGCAGGAAAAACGAAAATTTTGAAATGCAATAAGCAAACTTACTCCAAAATAGCCGATCATATTGGCAAATTTATTTGCGTACTGATCCACCCTTACGACACGGATTTGATCAGGGAAGGAAGCGAAATTCGCCGCAAGTTTTTTGACCAAATGATTTGCCAAGTCGATAGTGTGTATTTGGAACACTTAGTAAGCTATAATCACGTACTCAAACAGCGAAACAGCCTCCTAAAGCAGTTTGCCGAAAGGCATTTTTTTGATCAAACGCTTCTGGAACAGTACGATTCGCAGGTGATGGAATTAGGCAAGCTGATTTTTGAAAAAAGGCAATTTTTTGTCCAAAAATTTGTGCCTGAAGTCCTAAAACAATACCAATACATAGCCGAAAGCAAGGAAAGCGCTCATATCGAATATGAAAGTGATTGGCAAGAAGCGAATTGGAAAATAAATTTTACTCAAGCCCGCCAAAAAGACCTCGCCCTCCAGCGCACTACAGTTGGGGTTCATAAAGACGATTACGCCTTCCAGCTTGACGGCTTTTCGGTGGATAAATTCGGTTCGCAGGGACAACAAAAATCTTTCGTCATTGCCCTGAAATTAGCCCAATTTGCCCTTATGCAAAGGCTTACGCAGGAACAACCGATTTTGCTTTTAGACGATATTTTTGATAAATTGGACGCAAACCGAATCGGCAAAATGATTCAAATGATTGAAAATCAATGTTTTGGGCAGGTTTTTGTTACGGACGCACAGCCACAAAGAAGTTTGGATTTTTTTGAAAAGATAGAGGAAAAGGCAATTTTTGAAACTGCTGTTCTGTAGCCTAGGCTTCAGCCTGCGAATTTGCGCGGCAAATGAAGTCGGTTGGAGGGCGGCTAAAGCCGCCCGTACTGTTTTTTCAAATTTTCGACTTCCCTGTTGATATGCTCATTGGGCTGAAAACCTTTGACAAAAACCTGCTCGTCTAATTGCGCTTTTGCCCAATCCCATTGTTCCCTTGTGCGTACTTTCTTGAACAGCGCAGGAAAAATATAATTATAGCTTTTTTCTCTGCGGAAATTATTTTTTTGAAGGGGAAATTTTTTGATAAACTCCTCAAAAAAAGGCTTAATTTGCTCAAAAGTAGCTTTTCGGTTATTTATCAAACTCGAATAGGAAATTTCATCTGGTTTCAAATTGGCATTTTTCATTTCTTGAAAGAAGAATTTAGCGTCTTCGAAAGTTTGGCTTTTGTTAATGAGTGTCGAATAGGAAATTTCATTAGGTTTCAAATTGGCATTTTTCATTTCTTGAAAGAAGAATTTAGCGTCTTCGAAATCAGCACTTCGATTAATGATACTTGCATAAGCCAAAATATACTGTTCTTTACTATCAGGATTTATGGGTGTAATATTGTTTTTTACATTTTGAAACAATAATTTGGCATTCTCACTATTCCAACTTTCACCTTTCCAATGTGATATTTCATTAGCGTCTATTTCATTTTCAATTAATAAATAACGCCAATGCTCGGCTTCCTGAAAAGTAGGACTGTAGTTAAGTAGTCGGTTATAGGCTTCTTTCCGAAAAGGTAAACCTAATTGTTTACTTATTTGGTATAATTCCAAAATCATGTAATAATATTCTTCTGCTTCCATTTGCAAAGCGGTTTTATACTCTTTTTGCTCTGTTATATGAATATTACCAAA
>JAAFHK010000336.1 GCA_013297565.1 Cytophagales bacterium | reverse complement strand
TTTTTTTGAAAACATTTTTTTGTCTAAAAATACCATCGATTGGCTGAATACGAATTGATTTGGGCATTTTATTCCAAAATTCAAAAGCAATCATAATCCTAATTTTTTCCTGTTTTTTAGCAAAAAAGCAATTATTCCCTTTCGGTTTATTATTTAGTGTTTATTATTGTTTTGTTTTAAAGCCCAAAAATATGAATCTTATTTTATCACCCTCAAAAATTTCGTTTTTCGAGGGTGATTTGCTTTTTAACTTAGAAAATTTCCACCCTTATACTTGCCCCAAACAACATTTTTTTGTTTTATTGCCTTCTTTATGCACCCTGAATACTACGAATTTTTTACACTGTTTGAAACGTGCAACCTTGATAATTCAAATTTGCTTTTTACTAACAAAATGCCAAGCAGCATTTTTTATTCCGCATACAAAACCAAACCTTTAAGGTACTCATTTTCAGGGTGATAGATATTGATCGGGTGGTCGGCGGGTTGGGTGGTTTGGTGCAAAATCCGAATATTACGTCTTGCGTCCGCTGCCGCCCCAAAAACCACTTTTCGGAACAAATCACGATCAATGCGCTGGGAACATGAAAAAGTAAAAATAATTCCACCGCTTCGTATTCGCTTGAAAGCCAATAAGTTAAGGTCTTTGTAACCCCGACAGGCATTAGGCACTGAAGCCGCATTTTTGGCGAAAGCAGGCGGATCAAGCACTATCAAATCATATTCGGTTGCCCGATTATGCCTCAAAAAATCAAAACAATCTTCGGCAAAACCTGTGTGTCGTTCTTCTTCAAAAGCGTTCAAATGCACATTTTCCTTGCAAAGATCAATCGCTGTTTTTGAAATATCTACCGAATGTACCAAATTTGCCTCGTTTTGGAGGGCGTACAGGCTAAAACCACCTGTATAACTAAAGGTATTCAATACATTTTTTCCTCTCGAATATTGCCCTACCAATGCCCGACTGTCCCGCTGATCCAAGAAAAAACCCGTTTTTTGCCCTTTCATGGGTTCTACGTAAAACAAAATATTGTTTTCCCGAACCAATATTTTTTCCTGTGGTTCTCCCGCCAACCACATGGCTGAAGTCTGAACTTGCTCGATTTTTTGAGATACTTCCTTGGTTTTCAGGTAGATAGCCTCATAACCCAATTCAAGGAAAGCCTCGATGATCCATGCCTTGATTTTTTCCGTTCCCCGCACCAGCAGTTGCATCACAATTACTTTGTCATACACATCGGCAATCAAACCTGAAAAAAAATCGCCTTCGGCGTTGATCAAACGGTAGGTATTGGTCGTATTCGAATCGATGACTTTCGTACGTAAGTCTTTGGCTCTCTGTATTTTAGCTAACCAATATTCGTAAGTATCTACGGCAGTTTCTTGGTTGGTAAATTCGAAAACCCGACAGACGATTTGGTTTTCAGGCGCAAAAAATCCGTAACCCAACAATTTTTCTTCGTGATCGTGAATCTGGACTATATCACCGTCTTGGGCTTTGGGGAGGCGTTTGACAGCCCCCGAAAATATCCAAGGGTGACGGTTGATGAGGGCGCGGTCTTTGCCTTTTAGGACTGTAAGAATTGGAAACATTTTGATTGGTGTTGTTTTAAGCCAAACACAAGCTGAAGCCTATGTTACATTTTTATTTTTTTCCCTTCGAATTGGTCGTTAATTTGCCTTTTTCGTCCCATTCACGAATGATAGTTGGCTGAAAATTTTCGTCAAAAGGGTCTTTGGCGTATTGCGTTTCGCGATAGCGGCGATACAGTTCCGTATCCCGATACTCCGCCCAAACGCCCACACGGGCATTTTCTTTATACATTCCTTTTTCTGCCAAACGTCCGCTTGGGTGAAAACGGAAATACTGCCCGTCTTTAATTTCGTTATGCACAGGCATTATTTCTTTGAAACGGGTTTGTTTGGAATCGAAATAAGTAACTTCAGAATCTTCCAAAAAACCCTGATAATAGGTTCTTTTATCAATTAATGAGGAATCGGTTACATTAAACCGTTCCCAAACGCCATGTTTTACTCCCAAATAATATTGCCCTTGTTCGACCACAAAACCATTGACAGTTCGGACAAAATCACCATGCAGCAGTTTGGAATCTTTCAAAAAATCTTTTTCTGAAACGACCACTTTCTTCTTTTTTTTATCAAAAAACACTTTTTCCTCAATCAAAGCTGGCGGTTTGCGGTCGTATTTAATGTACCTAAATTTATCAGCCGTAATTTTTCTGCCTCTTTTGCTTCGAACTACGCCTTTTTTGGTACTCATGCCAAAAAAATTATTTTTTGATTCTTTTTTCAAAGCCAATTTTTTTAATTTTTTGAGTTCGGCACTGGTAGCTTGGGCGCGTTCTTTCATTTTTTGCAAACGGTTCAGTTCGCTTTTGTTTAGGGTTACAAATTTTTCCCACCAACGCGGTGCCGTATTGAGGTTAATTTCGGGCATTTCGGAAGTCGTAAGCTCGAAACCTTCAATATAAGCAGTGGTATCCGCCGTATTTTGGGCTTGGAGGGTTTGGAAGAAAAACACGAAAAGAACTATTTGCCAAACATTTTTAAGCATAATTTTAAGATTTCTTGTTTCAAAAACAAGGGGGCAAGCCCCTTGTCAAAATCATTTTATTTTAGGTCTGTTACTTTTTGACAAAACCCTTCAGATGCTCAATATAACTTTTCGCTCCGCCTCTTTGATAGCCTGTTACGCCTGCAACCGCACCGTCAGGACTTAAAAGAATAATGGTAGGATAACCCTGAACTTGATACAACTGTTGTAAAGTATAATTTTGACTGCGTTCTTTTTCAGGGAGTTGTTTGTTGCGTGGGAAATCAAGTTTTACACAAACTAAGGATTCGCCTGCATATTTGACAAATTCGGGCTGGCTAAAAACCTCGTCATTGAGGCGCGTACACCAGCCACACCAGTCCGAGCCTGTAAAGTTGAGCAAGATATACTTTTTGTTTTTCTTGGCTTCTTTTTTGGCTTCTTCGAAATCGGTTTTCCAGCTAACGTTTTTTAGGTCGGCGGGAGCAAAGGCAAAAGAGGTACTTAGCAGCGCAAATACCGCAGAAAAAAAGAGAGTTTTCATACGAAAAAAATTTTATAAAAAATTAAAACATGATTTTGGGATCGTACAAAGTTACGAAAAAACTCCGTAAAAAGTATAATAAAGGGCATAAATGAAATTTTTTGGCTTGATAAACTGTTAAGCCTCTAAATAAATTGGCTAATTTTTTTTATGTTAGCCCCAAAATCAAGATTATGAAAAAAATAGTAACGATTGCTTTTTTGTTTTTTTTAGCCAAAAACCTTTTTGGACAAGAATCGACCGATCTGAACCTCCAGATCAATGGGGCGGAAGTAGATACACTTTCTTTTCATATTGCAGGTAGCGGTTGGCACAAACAGCAGAATCCGAAGGGATTATTGGATTTTGTTTATCGCCGAACCCCCACTACCAACGAATACAATTTGCTTTGGTGGTCAAGCTGGTTCAAAGGCGGAGGCGGAATCATCGAACGCCCAAATGGGCAAGCGCCTACCAAATATTTTGGTGGTTTCATTAACCCCAAAATCAAAAAAATTGGAGAATTGGTCATTGGCGGGCATTGGATTGACAATGGCGTACGCCAGCTCTACGAAGCAAAAGCAGAATTTCGGTACAAAAACGGTTTGGGAGGCACTTTGGGCATGGTCGATAATGGAAAAGATCAGCCACAAATGCGTTATGCGCGTTTGAATTACAGAAACCAAATCAATAAAGAGTGGAAATATACGGCAAGTATTCTCATGCAACAAGTCGACAAAAACACTCATTTTGGGGCATACGGAGTGATTTATAATTCAGGTTTTATGTTGGGCGGCGGGTATGACGGCGAAGAATGGCGTGGCGGCGTGGGTTTGATAGCTTCTCCCAAAATGAAGTATATTCGTCCTGCTTTCGAGGGTTTTTATATCAACCGCGATGCGGGGCAAATTGCGGGTTCGGATTTTCTTTTGGCAAGTTTTACGCTTAAGTTTGCAGGCGGTTTTTTGGGGCATCCAGCCAGAATCGGGCGTTTTATGGGCGGAACAGGCACAGAATACACCAATCCAGTGATTACGCTTGTCCCAAGTTGGAATAGGATTCTCTACAGTTGGGAGCAGGGAAATATGCTCGATGTTCGGTTTATTCGAACCCAAACGCCTACAGGAAATTATAATGCTTATATAGAATATATGGTTTTTCCTTTCCATTTTGGGCGAAAATTAGATATTTTTGATTGTCTATTTGTGGGCGGTTCTTACACCCAAACCAATACGACAGATTGGCACGGGGCAATGTTGGGTTGGCGCTACTTTATAGGTTCGATGGGTATTATTCTGCAGTCGGAATATGACCTCAAAAACGAATTTTTGTACTTGCGCTTGGGCGCAAATTATTTGTTTTAACAAAAAATACATTTCATGGAGCAAAAAATTGCGGTGATTGGATCGGGCATAGGAGGTTTGGCAAGTGCGATCAGATTGCGGTGTGCGGGTTACTGGGTCGAGGTTTTTGAGGCAAATGCCACCGTAGGTGGGAAAATAGCCCAGTATGAATCAAACGGCTTCCGTTTCGATATGGGCGCTTCGCTTTTTACTTTGCCTGTTTTGGTTGAAGAACTTTTTGCTTTAGCCAAGCGAAATATTGCCGATTATTTGCCTTACCAAAAATTGGATTTGGTTACCAAATACTTTTTTCCTGACTCTACCATTATCAATGGTTACGCCGAAGTGGATCGGCTTGCCGAAGAATTGGAAGAAAAAACAGGTTTTCCAAAAGCCAAAACACT
>JAAFHK010000335.1 GCA_013297565.1 Cytophagales bacterium | reverse complement strand
TACGCCCCCGCATCGGAATCGCTTGTTTTCGGATTTCTTCAGCCATGCCCACCTCCTCCAAAGCCCGCCAACCGCGTTCGCTAAGTGCCAAATTGATCGAACGACCGCGTTCGGCAGAACCCACACGCGGATCGGGACGGCGCTCGAAAACCTGCACCGAATAGCCCCTTTGAGCCAAATAGATAGAGAGCAGCGAACCTACCAAACCCGCCCCTACAATGCTAATATGTTCCATAAGATTATATTTTTTTGATTGGAAATCCACAAGCTAAAGCCTATGTTACAAAATTTTTATTCAAAACCTTTTGGCTCGACCATCACGACCGTTTCCTTGTCTATATTGACCGCCCCCGCTTCTGCCCCTTTGGGTTTTCGGACAAATTTTTTCGGAGTAACTATCACAGGGCAAAGCGTTTCATGACGGCGTTTTGAATAATATGCCGCCAACTGTGCCGCCCTCTCGATTACTGCGTTTGGAAAAGGCTTTCCTGCCCTATATTTGACGATTACGTGCGAACCCGACACATCGCGGGCGTGTAGCCAAAGGTCTTCTTTGTAGGCATATTCTTGGGTTAGCAAATCGTTGTTTTGGGCATTTCGCCCAATCCATATTTCAAACCCTTCCATCACAAATTTTCGGAAAGGAAATTCCACCCCTTGTGTTTTTTCATCTTCCAAATCATTCTCTTTCAGGTACTTACGTATTTCTTTCAAATGTTCGAGTTCCGCCAAACGTGCTATTTTCTGCTCCAAACTCTGTGCTTTTTGCCTCTTTTCTTCAATATTTTCCTTCAGTTTGTCTATTTCTATTTTCTGGTTTCGAGCCTTTCGGTAATAGTTTTCCGCATTTTTTTGAGGAGAAAGATTGGTTTTTAATTTTACAGAAATGTTTCGTTGGGTATAAAAATCCGACAATTCGACCGTATTCATGTGCGGCTTGATCAGGTGCATATTTGCCATAATCAAGTCGCCAAAATGCGTATAAGAACTTTCGGTTTCGAGTTCCAATAGCTTTTCTTCGGATTTCAGTATATAGTTTTCCGCCTTTTCTTTCTCTTTCAATAGGTTTTTTAACACCGTATTTTTTTCCTGATCGGCATAAAAACTTCGAGCAAAATGCCTAAAAAGCTCGTTCGAGGCTTCGATGGCTGTTTGGGTTTCGAACAAAAAAGGTTCTTTTCTGAAAAAACTTAATTGGACTTTTCCATTTTTTTCCAAAACATAGAAATTTGGTTTTTCTAAAATTGTCAAAACTTTTTTAATCCTAAGCCACTGTTCTTCAATATTTTTGCTTTCCAAATCCAATTCTTGTAAAATATTTTTATCAAAAGTAGGAAACGTTTTTTTCAAGCCATGTTGAATAAAACTTTCGTAAGACTGATCTATAGGGCGGTCGAGTTTGTCCAGATCGATCTCCCGATCTTGCACCAAACGCCGTTGGAAAAGGTGAATTGCTACGTTATTTTCGAACAAAATCAGGTTGGAACGTTGCCCAAAAAGTTTGAAAAGCAGGGTGAAATTTTGTTCGAACTCGATAGCCAAACAGCGTTCATTTTCGAATTGACGAACTCCAATTACTTTTAAACCTATCAATTCTCGCAACAAATCGACACTGTTTTGGCGTGCGCGCTGGAACTCCGAAGGGAAAGTAAGCCCGCAAAAATCGCTATGTAACAAAGCCCGAACCCAAAAATCGTGGTCTGGGCGGCAAAAACCAAAAATAATTTCGTCTTTGTTTTGGCTAAAACATTCGGCAAGTTCCTGCCCAACAAGTTCAGCCTGTAGTTCTTTACTTAGGTGTTTTAAGAAAAAATAAGTTTGGTGCATTTTTAAATGGTGTTCAAATTTTTCAAATGGCGTAACATATAAACTATTTGTTCCAAATCTTGACGGTTTGCCGCATCATATTTCCGACTTGTGCAGTACAAAGTGCCACACAAAGTAGCAAAAACCCAAATACTTCCGACCAAAAAACCGCCATAAACTGCTTTTTTATCCTTGTTTTTTTCTTGAGCAATCAACATGGCTGAAAGCATTTGGGCTTCAGGGTCTTTTTTTTCACCTTTTCCTTTTTTAAATTCTTGTAGAAAAAAATAGGGATTTTGTGGCGTATTAAATTCCATAGGCTTTGCCACCAAACAGTCCGCTACAACATTAAGCGTGATTTTTTGGACAGTTGCCGATAAAGGACGTTCGTAAAAAACCTTAATTTTATCTTTTACATTCAGGTCCGCAATGCGAAAAAGCAAACCAATAAACTGAATTTTTAACTCCTCCTCGTTCCAGTAATCACCCTCATCTTTCATTTCTTGGCAAAGCGTTTCGAACAAAGTGGCTTGCAGAGTCGTAAGACTACCCTGAACCTTCGTCCATTGCTCTAAGATTTCACAATTTTGTTGGCGTTTGATACCAAAATGATTGGCTAATTGGCTCAAATCATATTGTATTTTTGTTTTTTTTTCCATGATTTTTATTTACTAATAATTTCTTGTACTTTTTCGATAGACAAACCCGTAATTTCGGCAATAGTTTCTGCCTCAAAGCCTTTCGAAAGCATATTTCGTGCAGTTTCTATTTTCCCTTCCAAGATACCTTGTTCTTTTCCCTTTTCCAAACCAATCTGTTCCCCCTTTTCCAAACCGCTTTCTTCTCCTTTTTGAAAAGCACTGTCTAAGGAATTGTCCAAATCCCAATAATCTTTTAAACTTTCTTGGTACAAACTCTGCTCTTTTTTGCTCAAACAGGCAATTTCTGCCAATTCCATCAAACGCAAAAAAACGCCATCTTGCAGTTCTTGGGGCTTGTCCAGTAGCCTGTGCAAATTTTTAAAGGCATACAACCAGCGTTCAAAATCGTTTTCCAAATCCTGCAATGCCTTGTCAAATTTAGGGATTTCGAGGTAAATATAGGTGAGTTTGTGGTAAAAAACCTCGCAGGTTTCTACGTCCAAGAGCTGTATTTTGTGGAAAAACTTGCCCTCTTGACTGTCTTTAAAACGAAAATCCAAAATCGCAATCGTATAAACACCCTTCAATTCGTAATTCCATTTGCCCTGCTGACTTTGCTCTTGAATGGCGAAAGCCGAATAATAAATGCTGCGATCCTTGAAAAATTGCTGCTCGACTCGCTGGACTTCTACGATAAATTTTTCGCCTTTTTCGTTCTCGCAAAAAAGGTCATAAATGGCTTTTCGTTCGCCTTTTCGCCTGCCCAAGCGTTCGTTTTTGAGGTAGCGGAGGTCTTTAATGGTTTCTTTGCCCCGCAACAATTCGTTCAGAAAATGGATCAGCAAATCCTTGTTGGGTTCGCTGCCAAATATTTTCTTGAAGCCGAAATCAGTAAAAAGATTGATAAATTTGTCCATACTAAAGGCGTGTTTTTTTGCAAATATACGTAAAAATAAGATTTCGTTTATATCTTTGTTTTCCCAATGCTATTTTATATTTTCTCAAAACTTAATTTCCCATAATGCAAGATTATATCAACAAAAATAAAGATCGTTTCTTGAACGAATTACTCGATCTGCTACGGATTCCTTCAGTCAGCACCGATCTTACTTACCAAAAAGATGTAAAACGGGCGGCTGATTTTTTGGCAGATCGTTTGAAAGAAGCAGGTGCAGAAAAAACGACTGTATTCACAACCGCCAAGCACCCCATCGTATATGCTGAAAAAATAATTGATCCTACTAAACCTACAGTCTTGGTTTATGGACACTATGACGTGCAACCAGCCGATCCTTTGGAACTTTGGAACTCACCGCCTTTCGAGCCTGTGATCAAAAACGGCAATATTTATGCGCGTGGGGCTTGTGATGACAAAGGGCAAATGTATATGCACGTCAAAGCCTTCGAGGTGATGATGCAAACTTCACAACTGCCTTGTAATGTGAAGTTTATGATCGAGGGGGAGGAAGAAATAGGCTCTGAAAACCTGATTACTTTTGTTCGTGCGAATAAAGATTTGCTCAAAGCTGATATTATTTTGATTTCGGATACCAGCATGATCGATAACGAAACGCCTTCTGTGCAGACAGGTTTGCGGGGTCTTAGCTATTTGGAAGTCGAGGTAAGTACCATTAACCGTGATCTCCATTCGGGTTTGTACGGCGGGGCGGTTGCCAACCCTATCCAAGTGCTTTGTAAGATGATTGATAGTTTGAAAGATGCAGATGGGCGTATTACGATTCCGAATTTTTATGACCAAGTGGTCGAATTAAGCAAAGAAGAACGCGAAGAAATGGCTGAAGCGCCTTTTGATGTGGAGGTTTTCAAACAATCGATTGGCTTAAAAGATATTGCAGGCGAAAAAGGTTATACCACGCCCGAACGCACCGCTATTCGCCCAACGCTTGATGTGAATGGCATTTGGGGAGGTTATACGGCTGAAGGAGCCAAAACGGTGATCCCTGCTAAAGCCTTCGCCAAAATTTCCATGCGCCTTGTCCCAAACCAAGACCCTGACGAAATTACGGCACTTTTTGTTAATCATTTTAAAAAGATAGCCCCTCCAACCGCTACGGTCGAAGTTCGTCCGCACCATGGCGCTGTACCTGTGCTGGTCGAACGCAGTTCGGTAGGCTACAAAGCGGCGGCAAAAGCCCTCGAAAAAACGTTTGGTAGAAAGGCGATTCCTTTCCGCGCAGGCGGTAGTATTCCTGTGGTGGCTTTGTTCAAACAAGAATTGGGCTTGGATACCGTTTTGATGGGTTTTGGTTTGGATTCGGACGCAATCCATTCGCCCAACGAAAAATATGGTTTGTTCAATTTCTACAAAGGCATCGAAACGATTCCCTATTTTTACCAATATTTTGCCGAAATGAGCAAATAAAAAGGCTGAAACTTGTAAATT